>NZ_ATVU01000041.1:0-20338 GCF_000420885.1 Dorea sp. AGR2135
AAAAGGTGTACTTTTTGAGAATAGTACAAAAAGGAGGGAGGAATAAAGTCTTTTAATCGTTCTCTATAAAATTCAAGAAAGGAGAACAAGCAATGAAAAGAACAAAAAAGGCATTAGCGGTCGTATTATCACTGTCTATGCTGGCTTCTATCACGCCACAGATTGTTCTTGCTAACAGCAATATTCCAGACCGCTATGAGGAAGTAAGCGAGATGCAGGCTATCGTTAAAGATGCCGAAGTCCATGCATATGTTACCAGAAATGGTGGAACGGCAGAACTGACAGACAGCAACGGGGTGGAAACAACCTTTACACAGGGTATCGGTTACAGAGAATATACCGCAACTCCTGCGGACGGCTGGGTATGGAAAGGCTGGACATATGAACAGCTCTATCAAGGAGAAGATTTAGGCAATCGTACTGATTATGGCTGGGGAAAACGATATTCTTTCTCAAACGACGGTTCTGATTGGAACAGTGCATATAATGGCACAGGACAGACTATCTCTGTCAACCGCCTGCTTACTAAAGGCGAAACCGTAGGAAATAAAATCATATATAATATTTATGCGAATTTCAATCCTACAATCAATGCCACTGCTGGCACAGGTGGAACGATTACAGACAATGGCGTTACGGAAGTAAACTATGGCGACAGCAAGCAATATGATATTACCGCTGACGCTGGACAGGATATAGCTTCTGTTTCAGTAGACGGGCAGGACATTTCCAACGCAGTAGGAAAAGACAACTTCTCTTATACTTTTGAAAATGTAAGAGAACCACATACTATCGACGTAACCTTTACAAATGAACTTTATACTGTAACCTATACGGACGGTGTAGAGGGGCAAGAAATTTTTAAGGACGAAGTATATTCTGACTTAAAGATTGGCGACGTTACGCCAAAGTTTAAGGGAAGTTTAGAGCGTAAAGATTATGTATTCACAGGGTGGAACCCAGAAGTAACAAACAAGGTGGCAGGAACTGCCGTATATACAGCTACATGGGCGGACGACAAGAATAACAACGGCACGCCTGACGACAAAGAAGAAAAATTCACTGTTACCTATACAGACGGTGTGGACAATGAAGAAATCTTCAAAGACCAGAGCTATGTCGACCTGTTATCAGGAACTAAAACACCAAAATTTAATGGAGAGCCGAAACGTACAGGTTATGTGTTTACAGGCTGGACACCAGAAGTCACAGAAACAGTAACACAGACCGTAACTTACTCCGCACAATGGGCGGTTGATGAAAATGGAAACGACAAACCAGACAATGATGAAAAATATACTGTTTCTTACCAGTTTATCAATGGAGCGGACGACAAGGAGCTTCCAAAAGAAGTCAATGACATGCTTCCAAAAGCAACGAGTTATGTATATGGTGTGAAAGTTGTTCCAGTAGCATTGAAAGCTGACAGAGTGGAAACAACCGACGGCGTATGGCTGTTTGAGGGCTGGACACCAGAAGAAATCGAAAAGCTGACAGCAGATACTGCCTTTACTGGTACATGGACATTTGCGAAAAATGCAGGAGGTATCAACCATATTCCTGTGATTACAGCCGAAGATAAGACGCTGACCGTTGGAGACAGTTTTGATGTTATGGCAGGTGTAACAGCTTTGGATAAAGAGGACGGCGACCTTACGGATAAGATTGAGGTTATCAACAATACAGTAGATACCTCAAAAGCTGGTACATATACGGTTACTTACAAGGTAACTGATAGCAACGGTGCTTCTGTAACTAAGACCATAACTATTACGGTCAAGGATAAAGATAAAGAAGAACAGCCTACTGCTCCGACAAAGCCAGACAAAGGCGATAACAACGTCAACGATAAGAACAACACTGCTTCAAAGGCAGATAAGCCAGATACGGCAGTCAAGACAGGCGATAGCACGAATGTCTTATTGTGGAGCATGGCAACCATCATTTCCCTTACAGGAGTGATAACGGCACTGATTTTCAAGCGTAGAAGAAGCAGATAAGCATGATTAAGGACAGGGACAAAGGTTTCTGTCCTTTTCTTCTGCTCTGCTTTAGAAACGTGCTTTCAAGGACGCAAACGATAACCGACGGAGCGAGCCGCCCACGGTGGCGGTCGCAAGACATATCGCCACGCCAGCTTGCTGGCGAGGGGGCGGTTCACTTCGGCGGTCTGGCGAGCGTAGCGAGCCTTATAAGCCCCCGTTATCTAACAAGGGGGGCATAAAAAACAAGAAACAATAGACGTTAGCAAGCGGAAAACGCTGTAAGTACAGGACGAAACCTCATTTTACACAGCGTGATATAAATCATGCCATTATCACTTTGAAAAATTAAATAGCATAGGAAAGACAGTTGATTTCAAATAAGAAGTTGATTGTCTTTTTCTTTTGCAGAAATGAAATGCAGGCAATTATCAGTACATGGTAGTTGCCTTTTTGATTGGAGGAATTGAAGAATGAATGATAAAAAATTTATTGAAGAATTAAAGTTTAAGCGTGAGGAATACGGAGTATCGCAAAAAAGACTTGCCGTTGCCTGCGGTATCAGTCGAGAACATTATAACCGCATTGAAACGGGGAAACTTCCATTGACAGAAGAACTGAAAGCGGAAATTCAGAAACAGTTGGAACGATTAAATCCATTAGAGCCTATGTTCATACTGGTTGACTATTTCCGTGTCCGTTTCCCTACCACAGACCCGTTGACCGTTATTAAGGACATTCTGCATATCAAGCCCAGACACATGCTCCATGAAGAATACGGACGCTACGGCTATGAAGAACAGTATATTTTAGGCGATATTACCGTGCTGGTATCTTCCAACCCATCATTGGGTGTTCTGCTGGAACTGAAAGGCAAAGGGTGCAGGCAGATTGAGGGCTATCTTCTGGCACAGCAGAGAAGCTGGTTTGATTTGATGATGGACTGTCTGACTTCTGACGGCGTGATAAAGCGTCTTGACCTTGCGATAAATGACAGAGTTGGAGTGCTGGATATTCCAAAGCTCATAGAAAAGTATCAGCGTGGAGAATGTATCTCCTACTTTCGCAGACAAAAGCGATATGACGGAACGGACAAGAATGGCGATGATATACCCGAAAGCACAGGAAATACAATGTATATCGGCTCAACACAAAGCGAGCTGTATTTCTGCATTTATGAAAAGGCAAAGGAACAATACGTCAAGAAAGGCATTGCCATTGAAGACAGCGAAATCAAGAACCGTTTTGAAATCCGCATGAAGAATGAAAGAGCCTATAAGGCTGTTGTGGATTTGCTGACTTACTATGACGCTGAGAGGACAGCATTTTCTATCATCAATCATTATATCCGTTTCGTTGACCCAGAAGAAGATAAGCCGAAGAACCGCTGGAAAATCAATCCTGAGTGGGCGTATTTTGTAGGAGATAACCGAGAACCCATTCGATTAACCACACAGCCAGAACCGTTCACAATGGAAAGAGCATTGCATTGGCTACAAAGACAGGTAGCACCTACGCTTAAAATGGTGCAGGAACTGGATAAGATGAACCATACAACCATAATGGACGATATGCTGGAGCATACCGAACTGAAAGACAAGCACAGACACTTGCTGGAACTTGAAAAGACAACCATAGAAGAAAGGATAGATACCGCCGTTTCAAAGGAAACTGACGGTATTTTTTAATTTCCATGAAAAATCCGCAACAGAACATCAAAACGTGTACAGATATGGTGTGAAAGAAATTTCAACTTTTTTCAGTTTAGCTTAGCAAATCAGTCTTTGCTGTACTGATATGTGCATATAGGGACAGAAATTTACGAATTAAGTCATAAAAACCTCATCTGCTGTACAGATATGAGATGAAAGAGGAAAAATTTTTGAAAAATGGAAGCAAAACCGCCTATCTGTTCCCTATATGGAGCGAGGGAAGAAAAAATTTTCAAAAAGGTCATTATATATACCTTTGCCGTCCTTATATGGTGCGAAAGAAGAAAAAAGTAAAAAATTTTTCTATTTTGGTTAGCAAAAGACACTTTGCAGGAGAGTGTTGTATGTAAAGAAGAAAAACTTTCTTTAATTTGTATTCAAAAACATTGTTCGTATCGAGTGTTGGTGCAAGAAAGAAGAAATTTATTATATTTCTTGATTTTGTATTCAAACAGACCGTAGCCGTTGAGTGTTGATGTGAAAGGAAGAAAATATTTCATTTTCATCTTAGCATTTAGCACTTTCCATTCCCTATATGGTGTAGAAAGAAAAAGTTTTGAATATTGGTTACACTTTCCCTATTTTTCAACGCGGTATATAGGAAAGATGATTTTCTTCTTTCGTGTTCTTTGACAACTGAATAAAGCAATTCAATACCTTAGACAGACAGCGAGCCGTTGAAACAAATACGCCATGACCTTTCCCCTGCAAAAGTGAGCGATTATTGTTTGTGTTCATGTAAAAGACTTGTCCTCTTTTATCGCCATGACCTGTTCTGTCTGATAATGATACTCCCGTACAGCCACAGCTTGAGCGTTCAGAGTGTCGCACGCAATGGATACGGCTACATTGGATAATGCAGAGGTGGAACTCCTGTGGGCTATGACAAAAGCCGTTGAATTGCTTAAAAAACATTTTACGGAAAGGAGTGAGAATTTATGCACGATTTAAGTATGCCATTATGGGAACGATACCTTATGACAATCGAAGAAGCGTCTAGTTACTTCCGCATTGGCGAAAATAAATTGCGTCAAATTGCCAATGAACATAAACGAGAATGTGTCGTTATGAATGGTAACCGTATGCTTATCAAGAAAAAGAATTTTGAAAAAGTCATAGATAAACTAGAACAAATTTAATGCAAAAGAGCCTTGTGCGTGTTATGATTTGATTAAGTCGTATATACAAGGCTCTTTCATACTTTGAAAGGAGTCTGAAAGATGTCAGCATTAAAAAGACGAGATAACAGAAACAGAATATTACAGAGAGGAGAAAGTCAAAGACCAGACGGAAGATACACTTACAAATATGTAGACGCATTGGGTAAAACAAAATATGTGTATGCTTGGAAATTATTACCGACAGATAGAACACCGAAAGGCAAACGAGATGATTTGTCGTTAAGAGAAAAGGAGCGTATCATACAAAGAGATTTGTATGACGGTATCGACACGCAGGGCGGTAAAATGACACTTTGCCAGTTATATGCTAAAAAGAATGCACAGCGACCAAATGTAACGAAGAATACAGAAGTCGGCAGAAAATACCTTATGAAAGCCTTAGAGGACGATATACTAGGTTCTAGGAGTATTGACACTATTAAACCGTCAGACGCTAGAGAATGGGCAACCCGTATGCAACAGAAAGGTTTTTCCTTTGGAACAATCAAGAACTATAAGCGTTCATTAAAAGCGTCCTTTTGTATGGCGATTGATGATGATTATGTAAGGAAGAACCCTTTTGATTTTTCACTAAGTGAAGTGATTGAAAATGACAGCAAAACGAAAGTCGCATTAAGTGAAGAACAGGAGCAGGCATTACTCGATTTCATAGCACAGGATAACTGTTATCAGAGATATTATGATGATGTACTGATACTGTTAAAAACAGGACTAAGAATATCAGAATTCTGTGGATTGACAAAACATGATTTAGATTTTGAAAATCATTCAATCAATATCAATCATCAGTTACTGAAAAACAAAGACGGTTATTATATCAATGAGCCAAAGACAAAAAGCGGTATTCGTAAAGTGCCAATGAGTGATGAAACAGAAAAGGCCTTTCATAGAGTGTTAAAAAGGAAACTGAAACCTATGATAAAAGAGATTGACGGTTATCGTCACTTTCTGTTTCTGTTAGAGAATGGTTGTCCTGCACATAACGCAACCTATAAAACTTTATTGATACGAATGATAAAGAAGTACAACAAGACACATGATGTTCCATTGCCACATATTACACCACATACACTAAGACATACATTTTGTACGAGATTAGCACAAAAGAATATGAACCCAAAGAATTTACAGTATATCATGGGACATTCCAACATATCAATAACGCTTAACTTATACGCTCATGCGTCAGAAGTAGGAGCAAACAAAGAAATGAGAAGTATGATAGCGTGATTTACAACGAAATGTACAACGATTGAGAGTGAAGATATGCGTAGTGTAGACCCAGTTCTGCGGTAGGTTGAAGAAATGAAAAAAGCCGACAAACCTTATAAAATAAGGATATATCGGCAATTCGAGAAGTTATAAGAAGATATAGAAAAAGTTGATACTATTTTTACTAAAAAATGGTACATATATGATATTTGTAATAGAATTAGACACAATACTTTTCTGTAAATTGAGAATGAAAAAAAAGAAAGATAAAATATATACAACAGTAGAGTTTGGCTAAGTATCACTGCATGGAAGAATGCAGCGTCTCAATGTGAGAAAGGAGAAAAT
The DNA here is from genome assembly GCF_000420885.1 of Dorea sp. AGR2135. Taxonomy (NCBI): domain Bacteria; kingdom Bacillati; phylum Bacillota; class Clostridia; order Lachnospirales; family Lachnospiraceae; genus Dorea; species Dorea sp. AGR2135. The sequence goes on from NZ_ATVU01000041.1 coordinate 6,436, forward strand.
GCCATGAGTAAAAGGTTACAAATTGATTACATTCGTGTCAAAAAGGTTCAATTTGGAAAGAAAACAGAACTGTCAGAAGGTGTATTGACAGTCAACAAAGAAGAGCTTATAAATCAGGCAAAAAGTGAATTGTTCGGAAGTCTGGATATTAAGCTGGCTGTACCAGGAGAAAGCTGCAGAATCCTGGGAATTCATGACGTAATGCAGCCGCGTTGTAAAGCAGATGCACCAGAAACATCTTATCCTGGAATCTGGGGAAAACTTGCACCTATGGGAGAAGGCCGTACCGTTGCATTAAAAGGAGTGGTTGTATCGGATATTTATTATGCAAAATGCAACATCAAATATTATTTGGATATGGGAGGAGAATGTGCAAAATACTCTAACTTTTCCAGACATTACCATATTATTTTAGATGCGACTCCGGCAGAAGGGGTCAGTGATGCAAGTTATGCAGAGGCTTTAAAATATGCATCGTTAAGCATTAACGTTTATCTGGCAAAACTGGCAATTGCTGTGAAACCGGATGAATCAGAGGTTTATGAACTGGGACCGGTAGGTCTTGGAGCGGATGGTAAACCACTTCCGAAGGTAGCATATCTGGTTACGCATATGGCTTCTCATGATACTTGGAATTTCCTTGTATATGGGCAGAGCGCGTTAGGATTTCTCCCAACAATTCTTCAACCAACAGAAGTGCTCGATGGAGCTATGGTATGGAGATATTGGGAGCCGAACTATTATCTTCAAAATGAAGTCTATATCAAAGAATTGATGAAACGTCATGGAAAAGACATTGAGTTCGTCGGTTTTGTTATGGACAACAATGTTATGAAAATTGATGGAAAAGATGCAATGAGTATGATGGCAGCTACCTTGTGTAAAGAAACTTTAAAAGCAGATTGCGTTATTGTAAATAAATCAGGTATGGGACATTGCCAGCTGGACAGTGCACTTGCATTTAACTGGGCAGAAAAAATGGGAATGACATGTGTTATGAATTTGTCTGCTGTATCTAATGATAAACCTGGTGATATGCTTGTCATATCAGATCCAAAGATTGATGCCGTTATAAACAGTGGACGAAATTACGACCTTCATCATCCGAGAGTAGAACGGGTGATTGGAGAAGGGGCCAATGTGCCTAGTTTGATGGGAATAGATGTGAGAGGGCCGTTTACACATACTACGAATTTTGCTTATCAGGGAATTTGGTCACAACTGGGTGACTGTTATGTAACTACAGATTCAGATTTGCCGGAAGTACCGGAAAAGGAGGCGTAGATCATGACAGAAAAAATCAGAGTCGTACATTATATTAATCAGTTTTATGGTGGATATGGCGGAGAAGACACTGCTAGTATTGGGATTGTTATAAAAGAAGAACCGGTAGGACCAGGACTTGCTCTTGCCAAAAATCTAGGAGAAAATTATGAAATTGTAGCTACATTTATTTGTGGAGATAATTATATAGCAGAGAATACAGACGAAGTGTGCAGGCAGTTGATAGACACTGTGAAAAAATATAAAGGACAGCTTTTTGTGGCAGGGCCTGGATTTAATGCAGGAAGATATGGAATCGGTTGTGGTGCTGCGACTTCTGCGGTGACAAGAACATTGAAAATCCCAGCAGTTACTGCATTGTATGCGGAAAATCCTGGTACAGATCTCTACAAGGATCAGTGCTATATTCTTCAGACAGAAAACAATGCTGCAAAGATGCGACAGGTTGTAAAACAGGTTGCAGTTTTTGCTAAACGCCTTGTAGAAGGTGATTTTATTGGAGATGGTAAGAAGGAAGGATATCATGGATCAGGTCCGGAAATTGAAATCGACTATACAATTCCGGCACCAAAGAGAGCGTTAGCTATGTTGCTTAAAAAGTATCATCACGAGAACTTCTATACAGAAGTCATCATGCCGAACCATGAAGATATACCACTTCCGGTTCTGGATAAGCCATTAGATGAGATAAAAATAGCAGTAGTCACTGACGGAGGGCTTGTGCCAAAGGGAAATCCGGATAACCAGGTTCCGACAAATTCAAAATATTATAAGATATATGACACTCATGGAGTGGATACACTGAATGCAAAAGATTATGAGGTCAGTCATCAGGGATACAATAATGCATTTGTACTGGCTGATCCGAACCGTCTTGTTCCGGTGGATGCACTTATGAAGTTGAAGAAAGAAGGTAAAATCGGAGAGGTATATCAGAAGTTTTATTCTACAGCAGGAGTTATGACTCCGATGGAAATGGGAAAGAAATTTGGAGAAGGAATTGCAAAAGACATGAAAGAAAATGGAGTGGATGCTGCAATTCTGACATCTACTTGAGGTACCAGCTCTCGCTGCGGTGCAGTGATGACAAAAGAAATTGAAAGAGCTGGAATCCCAATTATCCATGTAACAAATCTTACCAAAATTTCTGAGGGAATCGGTGCTCATCGAATTTTACGAGGAAATAGTGTGCTTCATGTATTTGGTAATCCGTCACTTCCACATGAGCAAGAAGTTGAATATAGAAAAGAAATGGTGGAAGAAGCATTGGAAATGTTAACAGAAAAGCCAGAAGAAGGACAACATGCTTTAATTTGTGAATAAAGGGGAGTCGGATATGTTACAGCAATATGGTGGAATTCAAGCATATGTGTTGCGGATTAGAAGGGATTTGCACAAGATTCCAGAAATAGGGCTGGAACTTCCTGAGACAGAAAAATTTATAAAAAAGGAATTAGATGCGTTGAACATACCATATGTCTGTTCAGAAAGAGGCAGTGGAATTATGGCAACCATAGAGGGTGCATATCCCGGAAAAACAATTGCGTTTCGCACAGACATGGATGCTTTGCAGTTGGAAGAGGAATTAGATATTGATTATAAATCTCTATATCCGGGATATATGCATGCCTGTGGGCATGATGCGCATATGGCAATTATGCTTGGGACAGCAAGAATGCTTCTTACGTGGAAAGATTCTATGCATGGAGTGGTAAGATTAATTTTTCAGCCTGGTGAAGAAACAGCCAGAGGAGCAGAAATTGCTATTGAGGATGGATATGTTAAAAATGTCGACGCGATTTTTGGACTGCATATAGGTACTTTATTTGGAAAAGAAATTCCTTGTGGAAAGTTTATCATATCTTCAGGCTGCTGTATGGCCTCTTATGATCATTTTATTATTAAAATAAAGGGAGAATCTTGTCATGGATCAAATCCGGAAAAGGGGATTGACCCGGTTCAGATAGCTTCGCATCTTGTATTAGCACTACAGGCTATTCAGACAAGAGAACTTATGGGAACAATTGCCAGTGTGATTTCAATTGGTAAGATTATAGGTGGCAATCAGTATAATGTTATACCGGATTCAGTGATACTGGAAGGAACAACTCGTGCGGTGGATGAAAGTGTACGGCAATATCTGGCAAAAAGAATTGAAGAGATTGCAAATATGACAGCTATGACTTTTGGCGGTGAATGCGAATTCCAAATTATATGGGGAGCACCACCGGTCGTAAATGACAGACATATGGCAGATTTGGCAGCAGATGCCATAGAAGGGACTCTCGGAATTCAATATGTGGAGCGGCATATGGAGTCACCATGTATGGCAGGTGAAGATTTTGCAAATTATTTAAATATAGTTCCGGGGGCTTTTTTATATCTGAGTTCTTCTAATACAGAAAAAGGAACAGACTATCCACATCATTCTTCACGCTTCAATATAGATGAAGATGTATTGTGGGAAGGGGTTGCTGGATTTAATTCAATAGCAAAACAGATACTTCAAAATTATAAAAGAGGAAATATATAGTGGAATTATATACAGAAAAAGAAGTGTATCGTCCATTTTGGGAAAAGGACAGCGCATTATTAGAAACAGAGCTAGGATGTAGTTGGCATAAATGCGCATTTTGTGATTTTACAAAGGATGATTTTTATATATTTCCTCTTGAAGAAATAGAGAAAAAAGCAAAAATGCTCGTACCATATGCAAAAGCAAAAAGACGTATTTTTTTGCTGGGAGAAAATCCATTTGTAATGGATACGGGGAAAATATTGGCAATTACTGGATATGTAGAGCGTTATATGCCATGGATTCATGAAATCAGTATGTATGCAAGGGTTGATGATGTTTTAAGAAAGGATGAGAGAGAGCTTCTTGTACTACGAAAAAAAGGAATTTGTCATTTGCATATTGGAATAGAGTCTGGAAATGCAAAAGTGTTGAAACAAATGAATAAAGGGGTAACACCAGAACAGGGTATAGAAGCTTGCGAACGATTACACAGGGCAGGAATTACATATTCAGTTACGGTAATTCCGGGACTTGGTGGTAAAAAAATGTCAGAAGAACATGCGGAAGATACTGCAAAATTTTTGAATGTCATACAACCTGAAAGAATATGGATGATTGGATTAAAAATCTGGAACGATACAGATTTGTATAAGCAATATAATCAAGGTCTGTTTGTACCTTTAGATTTACGAAGCCGTATGATGGAAGCAAAAAAAATACTGGAGAATCTGAAAATGTCAGACTGCATATTTGCGGATACAACTGTATTGAATAAATATACAGTCATAGGTAAACTGCCGTATGATAAAGAAAAAATGATAAACTGGATGAATGAATTAGCAAAAGGAACTGAAAACTAACTCGGAAGCTGACTGGCAAGAAAGTAAGTTCCGTAGCTGTGTGATTTTCATATTTTTTGTATCCGCATATTTGTACTTTGAGGTGCAAGGAGAGATGTTTGGAAGTGCAAGATTTTTATTTGCAATCATGATTTTTGTTTCATTATATGGGATGGCAAAATATAAAAAGAATATAGAAGGGATTGTTTCAAGAAATACTTTGGAGCATTGGATTGTGGGGGCTCATTCAGGAGTTTTGCATATCCGATAAAAGGTAGTAAAGATTTTGGGAACAGAAAAGCTATAAAGGCAGCACCACAATGAAGGTGCTGCCTTTTCCTGTATTGCTTTCCACGGTGACTGTACCGCGATGCAGCTCTATGATTTTCTTTACAAGTGCAAGTCCCAGACCATTGCCTTCCGACTGGTGTGAAGTATCGCCCTGATAGAACTTGGTAAAGATTAGATCAGAGGTTGCCTGATCCATGCCGGGACCGTGATCCTGAACTTTGACGATGCAGGTTCCATCTTTTGTGTGAAGAGAGACAGATAATTTTCCAAACTCTGGGGAAAACTTAATTCCATTGTCCAGAAGATTGATCCATACCTGTTTTAGCAGTGCTTCATCAGCGAGGATGTCCAACTCTTCCAGATTAAGATCCAGCTTCAGATGTTTTTGGGACCACTTATATTCCAATAACAGAATTGCTTCCCGGATCTGTTCGCTTAAGGAAAATGTTGTCTGTCCGGAAAGGGAAGAGAGACTTTCAATTCTGGAAAGGTCAAGTATGGTCGTGGAAAGTTCTGATAAGCGCCTGGACTCTTCTATAATAATGTCCAGATATTCTTCGCGTTGATCTTTTGTGAGTTGGTCGGATTTTAATAATTTCGCGAATCCAAGAACGGAGACAATCGGGGTCTTGAATTCGTGAGAGAAGTTGTTGATAAAATCTGAGCGTAACATTTCTGTACAGGACAATTCTTCGGTCATGTGATTAAAGCAATCAGATACTTCTCGGAATTCTGCTGGGTGTTCCAAGTGGATTTTAACATCATAATTTCCTGTGGATACTTGATGAATAGCCTCGACCAATGTATGGAGAGGTTTGAGCGGCAGGTGGCTGATCAGAAGTGTGATCAAGGTGCCAATGATAATACTGATAATCCCGGTCTGGATCAGAAGCGGAATCTGTGAGGACGGTGGTCCGGCATTGATGAAGCCATGATGGATGAGCAGGATCATAACTCCGTTTCCGAGAAATGTGGATAATAACAGTAGGACAAAGATTAAACCGGTTGTAAGAAGGTTCATTTTTGCTCGAAAATTTAGTTTTAATTTGCCTGCATTTGTATGTGTAAAGTATTTCATCATTATTTTAATCTCCATATATTTCATTTACATGAGTGCCTCTTGCACCTGTGCTTTATATCCAAGCCCCCGAATTGTTGTGATGGAAAAATCATGACAATTCTGGAACCGGTTCCGGAGACGGTTGATGTGTACGCTGACAGTCGCATCGCCGGAATCAGAATCTGGGCCCCAGATATCGTCCATAAGCTGCATGCGGGTGAATATCTGGTTTGGGTAAGAAAGCAGCTTATATAATAGAAGGAACTCTTTCTGAGGAAGCAGCTGGGTATCCTTATCTGTAGTGACGGTCAGGGCATCATAATTTAGTATAGTATGTCCAATGCGAAGCTGGTGTTCCGCAGTGATTTTTGCCCGTCGCAGAAGCGCTTTGATTCTAAGAAGAAGGACATCCTCATCAGCCGGTTTCGTCATATAATCGTCAGCGCCGGCAAGAAATCCTGTTTTAATGTCATCCGGAAGCTGCTTTGCAGTATGCATCAAGATAGGGATATCATTTTTACAATCGCGCAGAAGCTTTGTGAATGTAAACCCGTCTGTTCCGGGGAGCATAATATCAAGAATGATGAGTGCAATATTGTTTGTCTCCATAATATGTAGTGCCTCATTGGCTGTTTCCGTGCAGATTGGAGTGTACCCGGCGGCCAGAAGAATTGCTTTTAAATAGCGTCGTATATTTTTGTCATCATCAATAATCAAAATTTGTAGCATAGAAAAGCCTCCAATTCAACTGATATAAATTTTTCAGTGATGTTATCCACTCTTTCATTCTATGAGAGAGTTTAGCACAAAAATTCATTTAAAAATCTATTTTCACAAACTTTTCACTTTTGGACATGCAAAAGTTTAATTTGAGTTTAGATTCATTTTCTTTAATAAGACTTGGAAGAAAATGTAGGAGGTTTGTGATGATTTCAGTAAAACATTTAACAAAATGTTACGGTGAATTTACCGCAGTAGACGATTTGTCCTTTGAGATTGATGAGGGTCATGTCTATGGTTTTCTGGGACCTAATGGTGCCGGAAAGTCTACAACTATGAATATCATTACCGGCTGTCTGTCAGCGACATCCGGTCAGGTCACGATTGATGGTCATGATATTTTTGAAGAGCCGAAAGAAGCTAAGAGAGCAATCGGCTATTTGCCGGAGATTCCACCGCTTTATACGAATGAGACACCAGAGGAATATCTTAAGTTTGTTGCAGAAGCGAAAGGATTAAAAGGAAAAGAAATGGATTGTCAGATCGAGGGTGTCATTTCCCAAACGAGAATCCAGAATGTGAGAAAACGTCTGATTTCCAAGTTGTCGAAGGGGTACAGACAGAGAGTTGGGATTGCCCAGGCACTTCTTGGAAATCCGAAAGTTATTATTTTAGATGAGCCTACCGTAGGATTGGATCCGATTCAGATTATTGAGATCCGTGATCTGATCAAGCAGTTGGGAAAAAATCATACAGTTATTTTAAGTTCCCATATTTTATCAGAGGTGCAGGCAATCTGTGAAAAAGTGTTGATTATTTCTGGTGGGAAATTAATTGCATTTGATGAACCGGAACATTTAGAGAAGTCGCTGGCAGGTTCTAACGAAATCTTGTTTACAACAGAGGCAACGCGGGAAGAAGTAGAGGAAGTGAAGTCTTTACTTGGTGAAATTACAGAGGTGTCTTACCGTGAGACGCAAGACGGCCTTTTAAGTGTGACAATGAAGACAGATTCTGATGATATCCGTGGAATCAGCCGTAAGCTTTCTATGGAATTTGCAAAGAGAGAAAAAGCGCTTTACGAGCTGACCTCCAAGAAAGCAAATTTGGAAGATATCTTCCTGGAGCTGACAGAAGCTGCTGACCCGGCAGATGTTCCTGAAAAAGATAGTGAACAGGTGAAAGCAGATCTTCAGAATATGGAAATCAGTGGTCTGGAAGAAATTGGTGGTCTTGAGAAAGACGAGACTGATGAGGAAGAATACAGGAATAAAAAGAAACAGGAAGAGGAGGAGAAAACAGAGTGAAAGCAGTATTAAAACATGAGCTGTCCGGTTATTTTCATTCATTGACGGCATATGTATTTGGAACATTTCTTCTTGTATTCGTAGGAATCGGATCTATGCTCTACAATATCCAGCAGGCAGTTGCGAACTTTGAATATGTGCTTGGATTTATCAGCCTTATATTTGTCGGATTAGTGCCGATCCTGACTATGAGAGTTCTGGCAGAAGAGCGAAAACAGAGAACAGACCAACTTCTTTATTCGCTGCCGATTACAACGACAGATATTATCCTTGGAAAATATCTTGCGCTTTTAGTTGTATTTTTAATTCCACTAGTAATTGTTGCTTTTTATCCATTAATCTTTGCAAAGTTTGGAGATGTCTATCTTTTGACATCGTATGGAAGCTTGATCGCATTTTTTATTATGGGTGCAGCACTTATTGCGATAGGAATGTTTATTTCTTCGTTGACAGAGAATCTTGGAATGGCAGCAGGTATCTGTGTGGCAGTTGTATTGTTCAATTATTACAGTGTCAGTTTGGCAGATTACATTTCCAGCAGTGTGATAGGTTCCATTATCGCACTTGTTGTATTGATTTTGATTGTCGGCCTGATTATTAAGATCCTGACGAAAAATGATGCGGTTGCGGCAGGTGTTGGTGCAGTTTTATTGATTGCAGTTGCTGTGATTTATTTTGCAAAGAAAAGTGTGTTCGAAGGACTGCTTCCGAATATTATGAAGACGTTGTCCTTGTTTGAACGGTTTTATACATTTGTAAATGGAGTGTTTGATATGACAGCTATTGTATTTTATCTGTCTGTCATTGTATTCTTCTTGTTCCTCTGTGTTCAGTCACTTGAGAAAAGGAGGTACAACTAATGAAGAACAAAACAGCTTTAAAAGGCGGTACTTATTCTATTGTATTGACAACAATTGTGCTTGCAATTCTGGTCGTGGTAAATATATTTGCCCAGGCGCTGCCGTCTTCTGCAACCCAGTCTGATATCAGTTCCACGAAACTTTATTCTATCACAAGCAACACAAAAGTTGTTGTAAATGCGTTGAAAGAAGATGTGACGATTTACTGGGTCGTACAGAATGGTAAAGAAGACGATGTCATTGAAAAGCTTTTGGACAAATATGATACATTATCTGATCATATCAAAATAAAAAAGAAGAATCCGGATATTTATCCGACATTTACCCAGAAATATACAAGTGATGAGGTTGCCAACAACAGTCTGATCGTAGAGTGTGGGGATCGCAATCGTTATATCGCATATAGTGACATCTACGTAACCAGTGGAAGCGCATATTCAGGCTACAGCAGAACGACTTCATTTGACGGAGAAGGAGCAATCACTTCTGCGATTGATTATGTAGTGAACAGCGAACAGCCAAAGATGTATATATTGAATGGACACGGCGAAGCAGAACTTTCCACAACATTTAGTAATCAGCTTACAAAAGAAAATATTGAGACTGAGAAATTTTCACTTCTGACAACCAATGAAGTTCCGGACGATGCAGATTTTGTGTTAATAAATGCGCCGTCCAGTGATATTTCCGAGGAAGAAAAAAATATGCTGGAAGATTATTTTAACAACGGAGGTAAGCTGCTTGTTATGGCAGGACCGGTGGAGAGTGGAGACCTTCCGAACCTTTATAGCCTTTTATCGGATTATGGTGTGAAATCTGATAACGGAGTTGTTGTTGATACAGACCATGATCACTATGCTTTCCAGGCACCGTATATCCTGATGCCGACCATTGAGAGCAGCGACATTACAGATCCGCTTCTGGATGAGAGTTATTATGCAATCGTACCGATCGCAAGAGGACTGGAGGTTGGAAATACGGATAAAGATGTAAATGTAACATCGCTTCTCACAACATCAGACGAGGCATATTCAAAGACGGCAGGATACAATCTGACAACTTATGATAAAGAAGACGGGGATACAGATGGACCATTTTCGTTAGGAGTAGATATTACACAGGATGAAAATGATGGACAGATGATCTGGTATGCATCTTCTTATCTGGTCGATGATACTTACAACAGTTATTCTTCCGGAGCAAACCTGGATCTGGTCATGAATTCTATATCCTCACTGGTAGGGCAGCGTGACGCAGTTTCAATCAGAAGCAAATCCTTACAGTACAATTACCTGACGATCAGTGATTCTACTTCATCAATTCTGAAGCTTGTCATGATTGGAGTATTCCCGATTGTTTATCTGGCTGTTGGTATTGCGATTGTTGTGAAGAGGAGACGGGCAAATGAAGCGAACTAAAAAATTATATATCCTGCTTGGAGTTTTAGTGGTGATATGTATTGCCACATTTGCTCTGAGCAAGACAGAAGAAAAGAAAGAAAATATTAAAAACAGTGACAAAACGGTTTTGGAAGTGGACAGTGATTCTGTGAATAAAATCTCCTGGAAGAGCAGTTTGGGAAGCCTTGCCTTTGAAAAAAAGGATGGTACATGGACTTACACCGATGATGCAAACTTCCCGGTAGATCAGGATAAGATTGCCGAGAGATTAAAACTATTCAAAGAATTTGGAGTGGCATTTGAGATTGAAGATGTGGACGATTATGGACAGTACGGTCTGGATGATCCAGAATGTACAATCACATTGGAGACGGACGATGAGACTTATGAAATCTCACTGGGTGATTATAGTACCATGGATTCTCAGCGTTATGTTTCAATCGGAGATGGAAATGTGTACCTTGTGAAAAATGATCCGATGGATAGTTTTAATGTGACGATTGACGCACTTGTGAAAAATGATGAGATTCCAAACTTTAATCAGGTGGAGAAGATTTCAGAAATTAAAGTTTCCGGGTCTACTTCTTTGGATGCAAAATACAAAGAAAATGATGGTCTTTCTGACAATGAAGACGACATTTATTTTGTGAACAAAGATAAAGAAGAACAGCCGCTGGATACGAATCTTGTGAAGACCTATCTGAACAATGTAAATGCGCTGAATCTTGGAACGTATGTGACTTATAATGCAACAGATGAAGAACTTGTAAAATATGGACTTGATGAACCACAGTATAATCTGGAGGTAAAATATACACCGAAGTCCGAGGATTCTTCTGAGGATTCCGGTGACAGTAAAGATTCAGAAGCAGGCAGCAGTGAGAAAACATTTATACTTCATGTCAGTGCAAAACAGGACGACAAAGCCTATGTCAGAATCGGAGATTCCAAGATTATCTACGAGATTACAGAAGACGAATATAAGAATGTGACAGATGGTTCTTATGATTCGCTGAGACATAAATCAGTTGTAACAGCGGATCTTTCCGATGTGGACAGGGTAAAAGTGACGCTGGAAGATAAAGATTACACCATTGATCTGTCTGAGAAGAAGGGCGATGTTGTCAGTACTTATGACGGAGAAGAAATTGAAGGAACAGACTTTACAGATGCACTTAAAGCGCTGAAAGCAAGTGACTTTACAAGTGAAGAACCTTCTGAGAAAGAAGAAATCAGCTTTACGTTACATTATAAAGATGACAAATATCCGGAAAAAGAAGTTAAAATATATCGATATGATGGAACGAATTGTCTTGTGACAATTGACGGAAAATCCATATCACTAGTAAAACGAGATCTGGTCGTAGATTTGACGGAAGCAGTGAATGCAATTGTGTTGAAGTAAATGTCGTATCCCTTGAATCTGCGCGTAGAACATAAATGTACAGGACCCTGGTGGAAGTAATCTTGCCAGGGTCCTGTACATTTATGTAATCCCGCCGGAAGTTCGACTTGAATTGTACTCGTATGTTAGAAGTGTATGTTAAAATTCTGTGATAAGAGAGGCTTTGCCCTAGACAAGAAAAAATATATGTGCTATTCTAGTCCCTATTGAAAAAGGAGACGGTCATTTGGATATTTATCAGATATTAGTTACACATAACAGAGAATGGACGGCAAGAGAGTTCCTGTTTTTTGTTATTGTGTTTATAGTCGTAGCATTTTGCCTGCGGCAGTTGGTAAAAAGAGACAAAATGAAAGGCTTTCAGGCATATGCATGTCTCGCAGCTCTTACATTTCTTGCGATTGTATATGCATCGACAGTATTTACAAGAAATCCACAGACAGATTATCATTATAACCTTGATTTATTCTGGTCCTGGAGGGCAGTATTTCGTGGCAGCAGAGAGATGTTGAAAGAAGATATTTTAAATATTGTGTTGTTACTTCCGCTTGGTGGATTACTTCCATTTGTCTTTGACAAGAAGATCCGCTGGTGGCAGGGATTGTTATGTGGAATAGTGGTTTCGCTCGGAATCGAGATATTGCAACTTGTTCTAAAAAGAGGGCTGTTTGAGTTCGATGATATTATGAATAACAGTATAGGCTGCATGCTGGGGTGCATGTTTGGAAATCTAGTGGCTTATCTGTTAGCGGGAAAACCAATATGGCATAGAGACAGATAGAAAAGAGTTTGAGAGGTTCATGAAAAAAGTTTTATTTGCAATTAATACATTAAATAATGGCGGGGCGGAAAAGGTGCTGCTTACATTGTTGCGGTATCTGGATCCGGAAAAGTATGAGATACATTTGCTGGTCGTGTTTGGAGAAGGGATTTACTTTGAACAGATTCCTCAATATGTGAGAGTGACGCATATTTTCCCATGTAAAAGTAAAGAAGCAACAAAAGAAATACGAGAGCATGCAGCTAAGCTATATGAACAATATGTAAAAGAATCTTACGATGTTATGGCTGCGTTCCTGGAAGGACCGTCCACGAAGATTCTATCTTACTGCAATGATCCAATGTGTCGGAAATATGCGTGGATGCATACGAACTTAAAAAAACGTCATCGCACGGCGGTATTTTACAAAAGCTTTGAAGAAGAAATATATGCATACAGTCAGTACGATAAGATTGTATTCGTGTCAGAGGCAATTCGCGTCGCATTTGGAGAAATGTTCGGTATAGAATTAGTTCAAAATGCAGCGGTCTGTTATAATCCTTTAGAAGCAAAGACAATCCGCAGAATGGCAAAAGCCTATAAAGTGGCACATGACAAATTTACAATTTGTGCAGTGGGACGTGTGATTCCGGAAAAAGGATTTCTTCGTCTGACCAGTATCTGTGAGCATATGGTAGAAGATGGCAGAGACTTTACTCTTAATATAGTAGGAGATGGAAAAGAATATGACCGTCTAAAAGAAATGGTCGAGTCTCATCATTTGGAAAAATGGGAGCATTTGATTGGATTTCAAGAGAACCCATATCCATATATAAAAAATGCAGACTTATTTGTCTGTTCTTCCTTGAATGAAGGATATAACCTTGCAATCAGTGAGGCGGTTATACTTGGTGTGCCGGTTATATCTACAGATTGTAGCGGAATCAAGGAAAATCTCGGTAACGGAAAATGGGGATATATTGTAGAAAATAGAAAAGAAACATTGTATCATGCAATTTCCAGATGCTTTGATGAACCAGGATTCTTAGAAGAATTAAAGAAAAAATCTGAGGCAGGTAGTATACAGGATACGTATGAAGGAAGATTAAAGAAGATAGAGAGTATAATAGAGGGTGTAGTAAACTGATAAAAGTGCTATGTCCCAACTAACGGGCAAAGGTGCCCTTTTTTTGATCACCTCTTCTGATTTGTGAAAAAAAGAGGTTTTAGATTCAGATGGGAAAATAAATTGTATAAATTGTGCAAATAAAATAAATGATAAAAACAATATTGACAATTCTGGGCAGGCATGATATATTATACAAGCTGTCGCGTGAGACAAGACTGGAAAGTGCTTAAGAGCTCATGGGAACGCAAAAAAATAAATGAAATTTCCTGTTGACAAATGTCGATAGAAATGATATTCTAGATAAGCTGTTTCGAACGACAGAGATGATCG
>NZ_ATVU01000042.1:0-20108 GCF_000420885.1 Dorea sp. AGR2135
GATTGTATGGTCGGTAAGACCACGGAGAGAAATCATCTCTCTGTAAGAATTAAAATATTTGTCCATAATGAACCTCCTAAAATAAATGATGTTTGTAATAAAAAAAGTAAAAACAAACACCTAAAGGGAGGCGGACGAATAAAAAAATCAGATATGTAATTGTTAAGAATAAAAAAACATGATAACATAAGCATAGCAGTTCTTTTGTGTGTAATTGTTTGAGTGTGGTAACTTAACAATATAACATATACAAAAAAACTGCTACTTTTATTTTTGAAAAAAAAGTGGCGACCTTATTGTACGTAACGCTAGCCATCGCGCCAGCGATTTGGTACAATAGTGCAAGCCATAATATGAAAGGATTGATTAGAGGTGGAAAAATACAAAATTTTGGTTGTTGATGATGATAAGGAAATTAGAAATGCGGTAATAAACTTACTGAGTAGTGAAAATTATATGGTAATAGGAGCAACATCAGCTAATGATGCGTTGTCAATATTGGATGAAACATACAGTTTGGTGATTTTAGATATTATGATGCCTGAAAAGGATGGGGTAAGTACTTGCATTGATATTCGGAAAAAATATTATATGCCAATTTTATTTTTGACGGCAAAAAATACAGAAGACGATAAACATATAAGTCTCTCAGTAGGTGGTGATGACTTTCTTGAAAAACCTTTTTCAAAAGTTGAGTTGTTAGCAAGAGTATCATCATTGATAAGAAGATATCGCATTTATCAAAATGATTCTCAAGATTGCGATGAAAAATATGTTTATATAAAAGATCTAAAAATTGATAAACAGACAGCTCGGGTATTTAAAGAAAAGGAAGAGATCCTGTTAACCAATATTGAATATAAGTTGCTGATGCTTTTGGTGAATAATCCAAATAAAATTTTTACTTTAGAAAACATTTATGAAAGTATATGGAATGAAAGGTATGATTATTCCGTAAATGCGTTAATTATGGTTCATATTAGAAATTTAAGAAAAAAGTTAGGCGATACATCTCGTGGAACAAAGTATATTAAAAATATTTGGGGACGGGGGTATTGTATTGAGAAATAAAAGAACAACGTTAAGAAAAGAGTTAGTACTGTTATGTTTTATAGCTTTTGCGATTTCTTTTAGTGTTTATAAAATTGGAAGCAATTTAGCAGCACATACTATTTCAAAATATTATAATACAGAAAAGCATATTCAATATTTAGAAAAGAAATATATACAGGAATTGCAAGAATATATACAGGAAAATAATATCTTTCTTGATGACTTATCATTAGTGGATGACTGGATTTTTGGGAAAGATGATGTTTATATAAAATTATTTTATAAAGGAAATCTTATATATGACACATTGTATGGCATAACAGATTATTCGGAAGTTCCCACTGAAAAAATCCAAAATTATTCTGAAATAGATTTTTACCCACTAAAAGTTGAAGATAAGGAAATTAAAGCTGTTATTTTTTGTTATGACTTTGTGGTAGAAAATTATTGTAAGAATGTTATTTTGATTTTTTCTTTTCTTTTGTTTTTGGCTATTCTCTTATGCGGTGTCAAAAAGAAAATAAATTATCTTGCAATTATGTCGAATGAAATCAAAAAATTGACAGAAGACTTGAATACCAAGATCACATTAAAAGGAAATGATGAAATTTATCAAGTTGCACAGGGGATTGACGAGTTGCGTAAATCTATTATTTCAGAAATAGAACAAGAGAAAGAAGCATACAATTCCAATATTGCTTTAGTTACAACCTTATCGCATGATATAAAGACTCCTTTAACTTCTGTTATAAGCTATATAGAATTAGTATCCGAAAAAATTAAAGATGATGAACAGTCTTTAGAATTCCTAAATATTGCTTTATCAAAAGCTATGTATTTAAGGCGCTTAACAAAAGAATTATTTGAACATTTCTTGTTAAAGTCACAGGCGTATAATATTACCTTTGAGAAAGTAAATGCAAATGAATTAGTAGTACAGATGGTAGAAGAAAATTTGCTAGATTTAGAGGCAAAAGGGGTTTCAGTTGTACGCAATATTAAAGATATTACTTCTACTTTAAGCGTCAATATTGAGTTAGTGTATAGTGTTTTTGAGAACATTTTTTCTAATCTTTATAAGTATGCTGATTTGAAGCAATGTATAAAAGTACAATACCAGATAACAAAAGAATATTTGGAAATATCTATTGAGAATACAAAAAATTGTAAGAAAAATACCAATGAATTATCTACTCAAATAGGACTTCGTAATTCAAAAGCTATTATGGAAAGGCATTCTGGCAATTTGGAAATTATAGATGCAAAGGACACTTTTAAAGTAATTTTACGTTTTCCAGTGATATGAAATTTAGATTTCTTTAGATTTTTTTAGTAAGAAAATTTATTTTTCTTTATTACAATATTTTCATAAGAACAACTTATGAAAGAGAGGAAAATCATGAAGAAATCTTACAAAGTATTGAGTTGCGTATTGGCATCATCTCTGATGTTATCCAATACAATTCCAGCTATGGCGGCTGAAAATGGGGATGTAGAAACTGTATCAAATGTAACACAAACAGCTAGTATACAAGTGGATGATAGTGGGATCACTATTAACGGGGTGTATTATACACCGAAAGAATTCGAGGAATTATTAGATACAGCAGAGCCAATAGATACCCCAAAACCACGTGTTAAAACACGTTCAGCGGCAATTGCAGGAGCAGCGGCAGGAGCATATTTTATTCCAGGAGTAGGAGAAGTTTTGATTGCAGCAACAGGGGCAGTCATTGTTGGTGGTGTTGCAATAACAGCGGGTAATTGGGCATATAAGAAAATCGTTTCTTATTTTAAAGAACATACAAAAAATAAAAGAAAAAGTACCCATAATAAACATACAAAGCCTCGTCCGGGAAGAAATACGGAAAAAAAGAAAGACCCCAAAAAGGGATGGAAGCCAAGGAACTAATATAAATTTATGGGAGATGATGACATGAATTTTGATACATATAAAATAAAAGATGAATTATTAGAAATTTATAGTGACAGTGAAGAAAATTTTAGTGTTGGTAAAATGTTATCGAAAAGTAATGATAGCGTTCTTTTTAGATCCTATGACGAACAAGGGAAAAATGATGGTTTGCATTTTGTAAAAAGTAGCTATATTAGTGAAGTAAAATCAAATACACAGTATTTAAGAAAAATGCAATTATATTTAGAATACTGGGAAAAAATGGAAGATGGCGATTTAATTAATCCATTCAAGAAACATCCAACATTATCTGATTTATTACTATATGCTGTAAGAAATAATAAAATAGTTACGGTTTCCAGCAGTACTAAACCAGATGAATTGCTTACTGGTTATATAGAAACGTGTGATGGCGGTAAAATAAAATTGAATTGTGTGGATATGGAAACTGCTTGTATTTAT
Source organism: Dorea sp. AGR2135 (assembly GCF_000420885.1). NCBI lineage: Bacteria > Bacillati > Bacillota > Clostridia > Lachnospirales > Lachnospiraceae > Dorea > Dorea sp. AGR2135. Next base: position 3,431 of record NZ_ATVU01000042.1, read on the forward strand.
GAGCATATAACACTATCTGAAAGTGATATTTTTTACTTAGAGATTGACAGTTTAGATAATGAACTACTGAAATATGCTAATGAGAAAATAGATGCTTAAATAATAATTCATCAGCAGAAGATACGGGAAATTATTGTATCTTCTGCTGTAACATTGTTTATGTTAATAGTTGTATTGAGGTAAATAAAAATAGTGGCTACATTTTGGCTACAAAAACATTATGGACGAAGTGGATTGTGCGGATAATCAATCATAAAACACACATAAAACGAACTAATAATACACTTTATAAGCGTTCGTACGAATGTAAAAGACGAGGTAGATACATTGGAATTTTCAAGGCTTGTATTAGATGGAAAAAATATTAGCTTCGAAGAATTACCTTGTAAAGATCAGGAGCTATCTTTTAAAATTTTACAGTGTAAACTGAAAGAAAATATTTACATTGAAACTTTCAATCAAGATACTTTAAAGACATTGAACCTGTATGACAATATAAATGGTTATAATAATGCAGCGGGACTTTTGGCAGATAAAAATCATTTTTCAGGAATTGATATTGTTAAGTTCGGTGAGAATATCAGTATTATTCAAAAAAGAGTAACGTTTGAACATATATCGGTTTTAGAAATATATGAAAAAGCACTTGCTGTATTTAGAGATTATTACCAATATGAAGTAATACAGGGGGCTGACAGAAAGATGGTAGAGAAAATACCGGAAGTAGCTTTCAGAGAAGCAATTGCAAATGCTTTGATTCATAGGGTATGGGATATTAATTCACACATCAGAGTTTTTATGTTTGATGATAGAATAGAAGTAGTGTCTCCTGGTGGATTGCCGGCTGGAATAACGGCAGAAGAATATTTATCAGGTAAACTATCTATTTTAAGAAATAGAAATCTTGCAAATGTATTTTACAGACTGGGATTGGTAGAGAGATTTGGAACAGGAATTACACGAATCAAACAACTGTATGCAGAGAGTTTGATAAAACCAGAATTTGAAGTGTCAGAAAATGCTATAAAAATTGTACTACCGATATTTGAAACGAATGTCAATTTAACCGAAGACGAAAAAGTGATTTACAAATTTTTAAGTAAGACGATGCTGAAACCAATAAGTGAAATTGCACCATATGTCCCATTTGGCAAATCAAAAACAACACAATTACTGAAAGCTATGGAGAAAAAGGGTGTGATTGCAGTTGAAGGAAAAGGCAGAGGAACAAAATATATCATTAAGTGATTGAGAACATAGAGAGTTCAAATTACACAATCTTTCAATAACACAAGGAGAAAATCATATGATAAAAATTTTATTTTTATGTCATGGCAATGTTTAAGGGACGGGGCAAAAGCCTTGATTCTATTGGGCTTCTTGGATGGAAACGTAGAATTTACACCTTATTTACACCTTTGGAAGATCGGATCGGTAGTCAAGACGTAAAGAAAACAGAATAATCAAAATTCTTGAGGATTTGCAAACTAATTAAGAATCAATCGTGAGAGGTGTGTGTTCAGAATTCTGGGTACATATCAGATGGTTGGTTCTTTTTAAATGCCCGCTTTTAGTGGATTAGAATATGATATGTAGATGGATTAATATGCTGACTTGAAAAAGTAAATTCCAGTGCAAGAGTAAATTCCATCACGTTTTAAATTTTGCCGAAATTACGAGAGATTTTTGCTTGAAATCTCTCGTTTTCTGTTATAATTAATGTAACTCATCGAAATTTTCTAGATTTCAAGGCATGCTAAATGGGCTACTGGAATTTGGTGTGCTAGACTAAATTCCACCAGCCACATTCGAAAAATGTGAAAAGTTTACATCCAGTCTGACAGCAGATTTCGATTAGTTTTATTAACGGTTAAAGCGTATCATCTTAGGCGTCAGATTGACTTCATCGGGTGCAATCAGCTTAAGCTGAAATGCTTTTAAGATATCTTCTCCAAGTGTTTCTAAAGCAGCTTCATATGGCGTTTTCCCACCAAGACTCTCTCGTGGAGTGGAATTGATATGATTTACAATGAGATTCACATCCCATTGCGTCAAAAACTCAAAAGAAGTACCTTTAGGCAAAACCATACGAAGCATTGTATGTGCTTGTTCTAAGGCTCCTTTTTGTCCACTGCGCATGGGATCACAATAATAGATACTGCTTCTTTGGATACCATGAATTCCTGTTTCCAAACTTTCAGAATCCTCGAATTCTGAACCTCTATCGGTCAATATATTTTCAAAAACAGAGAGAAATTCATATGTGCTTAATCATTTCTCTAAACGATCAAATATAAGTCTTACCGCTCCCTTAGTACAACGATTAAGTAAAAAGGCAAGAAACAACTTTTCCTGTGTGAAAAACAATGTTAAGAGAGTCTTGTTTGATTCTCTTGAAGAATGTACTGTATCCATTTCTACAAAGCATTGGTCTTCTTGCAGTGGTAACGATGAATGCAAAAGTTCTTTGAATTATAGAATGTGCCTTTGTGATACCAATCTGAAATTCGGTGAGCACGGACCTCTTTGGATATGGTCGTTGGATCTTTGCATAGAAAAGCAGCAATGTCTTTAAAAGATGTTCCTTTTGCTAATTCGTTTTCGATGTAAATGCGGTCATTTAATGTTAAGTGTTTCTGATTTCCTGGTATATATTTACTCATGATAATTCTCCTTCTACTGCTGTCAGAAGGTATATTAGTTTAGGCTTTACACATAATGTCACAAAGAGATTAGCAACATTTGGTTAAATCGAAAAGGAAGAAACTACATTGGCATTAAAAGCTCTTGAAGAAGAATACGCGGGAAAGTGTTATATGTGGCCTGCAAAGAATAAAGATGGATTGTTCGAAGGTACCTATGAATTGTATGGACAGAGGTTTATTTCTTATTTAAAAATTGATCAGAGAGATGATAAACGTTTTACAGTAATTAGCATTGCATTTGTTCAACCAGACAGATTGATTACACAAAAAGAAATAGCGTATGAGATTCCCTATGGTGTACAAATTGGAGGTGGTGTAAGAATTCATTACAAGGCAGAGATTAATGCGCAGATATTAAGTGAAGAGGTATTGGATCACGAAGCAGATTATATTAGTCATCGTGATGAAGATATGCATTAGAAGGATATAACAGGAAAATGGAAGAATATTCTAGAGTTAGATTAGAAAAGAAAAAGATAAATCAGGAAAAATCTATATTAACATATCACAACTTAAAAATTAACGAAGAGGATGCTTCGCTAGAAATTCAGATTAATACAGATAAAGCCTATGAGTTGAATTATACTTCTGATGACATGCTTCAAATGACAACAAAAAAGAAAACTCATCATTATATTGATGTTGGACACATGAGAGAGTTTTCGGACGGGCGAATGATAATCGACATGACCCCACAAGTTGATTATTCTAATATTGATTCTTCTGGTGAAATCTCTATCAGTATGAGAATGGCGGAGATTGCTCTTGACAGACAACGTAAGGCATTAGAGAGTATTCTGTATAAGGAAAATGTTAATCCTGAAATAAGTGATATTATCTTACGACAAATCCGCAGAATCCGTTTATCATTAAAGGGCATTTCATAATTTACAGCCAGTTCATCACGGATCCGTCGGTATCCCATATCTGGATGGAGGTGATGAATCTCTTTGATCAAATCTACAATCTGTTCATTTTTGCGCTCTCTTTCACTCTTCGGATACCTCAGCCAATGGTAATAGGCAGAACGTCTGATCCCAAGGCAGCGACACATTTGTCTGACCGGATATCCTTTTGTTTCAGCCAGTTCCCTGACGGCCTGATATTCACATGATTTATGTATTAGAGAAAACGATGCCCCCTTTCTAATTCCCTTACTTTTTTTAACAGGTCATTCTCCATTTGTAGATCTTTGTTCTTTCGTTCCAGTTCTGCTATGCGATCCCGCAGTTCTTCTTCCGGTGTACGGATTGGTTGAGATCCGGCACACTTTCCCCGTCGGTCCTCCAGTCCTGCACTCCCCATCTTTTCGTAGCGGTTTACCCAATTTCGTACCTGCTGATAAGAACAATTATATTTCAGAGCCATTGCCCCGTAATTCCGATTATGTGAAAGGCAGTCTTTTACTACGGCAATCCGTGCTTCCAATGTTGTTTTTCTGGCTTTCTTCATGGTGCTACCTCCGGTAAGTTCTTTTAATTCCTTACCTTCATTATACACCTTAATCCAACTCATAAGCTGAACATGCTGCCGGATTCCAAATCTTGCACATATTTCATCCAAAGAACCTTCCCCAGAAAGATAGGATTGTACAGCCTTCAACTTCAAGTCTTTTGGATATTTCTTGTTCGTTTTCGGTGTTAATAATCCTTGCGGACCTTCTGTCTTATAGATCCGGATCCAGTCCTGGACACTCCGTTTGTTCACACCGCATACTTTGGCAGCACCTTTTTGACTAATTTCTCCATTCAGATACTGCTCTACAATTTTTACTTTCTTCAGTGCATCAATTTTACTTTTTCTGGACATAAAATACCCCCAAGTAGGTTTTTTTATATTTTAGTGTCCTACTTGAGGGTATCATATCAAGTGTTTGAAACTGCTTGGCGGTTTCCTCGTCCATCGGAAGAAGCTGCCCAATCTGTCCGGCAATCATAGCAGTTACATCGTCCATAGAAAGCGGCTCCTGCTGGTGGTCTTTCATGGTTTCCTGCATGGTTTGGAACATATCGGCGGTCACAGCTTCTCCCGGCTGTTCTCCGTTGTCCATATCTTTCTTAATATCTCGCAGGATAGCAAGAAATACATTCTTGATTTTTTCAATCTCCGCTTCATGTTCTCCCATCTTCTGTGCGTTCAGAAGTTGCAAATCCTGTCTTGCTTCTGCCCGATGTTCCGGGTGTTCTTTCATCAGATCGGACAGGGAAGCTGTTGCCAGTTCAATTAGCTGGTTTCTTGCCATGATACCCTTTGTCGCTGTGTCTTGAAAATAAATCCGTATCAAATCCATCAGTTTCGGGAAGTTCCTGTGTTCCAACAGACGGTTGAGGATTTGCACATCGACTGTACCTGTCACAAACCCTCTCACAGCTCCCTCGGACAATCCTAATTCAGAAATATCATAGCTTTTACGGACACTCAAAGTGGACAAACCCAATATGTAGTCCGTTGATTCCTGATCTGTTAGTTCATAACGTCTTGACATAATATCAGCCCCTTTTTCTTTATTTTATCATGAAAGAAGGGCTATAAACAAATATTTTGTACACTTTTTAATTTTCAAACACGCTCTAGAAAGTTATAGAAGATGGGAGGTGTGTGATTGAAAGATATCAAAGAAAAAGTGCGGGATCAAAGTCCGAAGACCCGAAATCCAGCCTCCCGTCTTCCAAAGGAACTGGTGCGTTCTGCTATGCTGGAAACGAAAGAATAGTCCAGTATTGTGGCAGATAAGATGGGAAGAGAAACGGGAGAGGAATCCCCGGTGGAATATGCCGGAAACCGCATCCAGCGTGTGGAACAGCGGGTTGGAAAGGAAAGCGTAGATTACATTTATTTAACATATATTTCACAGAAACAAGATAGAGAGATAGACCTGAAATCTAATAAGATAACTATCGGACATTGATGAACTAAAAAAGAAAACAGTGTTTCTAACTGCGAAGGAGGAAAATAATGGCAGAAATGGTATTAAGAAATGTCTGTAAGCAATTTGATTCAGCACATTATGGGGTTAAGAATTTTAACTTGGATATTCATGATAAAGAATTTGTAATATTTGTTGGACCTTCAGGGTGCGGAAAATCAACAACACTAAGGTTGATTGCAGGCTTGGAAGAAATTACAGATGGTGAATTGTGGATAGATGGAAAGCTGTGTAATTATCTGGAACCAAGGGAAAGAGACATGTCTATGGTATTTCAGAATTATGCACTATATCCTAATATGACGGTTTATGAAAATATAGCATATTCTTTGAAAATAAGAAAAGTGCCGAAGAAGGAGATTGATAAAAGGGTAAAGGAAGTTGCAAAAATATTAGAAATTGAACCGCTTTTGAAGAGAAAACCTGTAGCATTGTCAGGAGGACAGAAACAAAGAGTTGCTATTGGAGCAGCAATTATAAGAAAACCAAAAGTATTTTTGATGGATGAACCATTATCAAATCTGGACGCAAAGTTAAGAGCCCAAATGAGAGTGGAGCTAAAGAAAATACATAATCAATTAGATACAACAATTATCTATGTAACGCATGATCAGACAGAAGCTATGACTCTCGGAACTAAAATTGTGGTTATGAAAGACGGCGAAATTCAGCAAGTGGATACACCACAGAATATTTATAGTAATCCTATTAATAAATTTGTTGCAGGTTTTGTTGGTTCACCTTCAATGAACTTTATTGCATGTGATGTTGAGGAAGAAGCAGGGAAAGTTGTTTTGATTTTTGCAATTAATAATGCAATCAAAAAGATTTATCCGAATAATCATGATGCACAGCTTATTCGAGAAAAATATATGGGAAAAAGAGTGATTCTTGGGATTCGTCCGGAAGATGTTTATGAATATGAGGAAGCAAAAAAAAGAAAAATCGATTTGAACAGTGTAGGAATTGAAGAAGAGATAGTGACCCGTGAAATGCTTGGGGCTGAGGTAATGCTATATTTTGAGGAGCAAAACAGAACACATGCAGTGAAATTAGGTCCTGAAAACAAGACTCGCATTGGAGAAAAGATACAGTTGTTTTTTGATACAGACCAGATTCATATCTTTGATATTGAAACAGATAGAAATATTTTATATAGGGAAAGGAATTAAAAATGAAGTCAGGAAAAAAAATTGAATTTGCACCATATTGCTATCTGGTGCCTAGTATGCTGATATTTGCAGTTTTTTTATTCTATCCTTTTTTTAAGACTATTTATTTAAGCTTATTTATGACGAATAAGATGGGACAGGCAAAATTATTTGTAGGACTTCAGAATTACATTGATTTACTTAATTCAAAATCATTTCAGAACAGTTTAAAAGTAACAGTTGTTTTTGTTTTGATTGTTGTAGTTGGTGGAATGTTACTAGGTTTAGTAGCTGCAGTGTTGTGTAATAAAGCATTTCCAGGAATTCGTGTGTTTAGTACTGCATATGCGCTTCCTATGGCAATTGCATCTAGTTCAGCAGCTATGATTTTTCAAATTATGCTTCACCCTACGGTAGGTATTGTGAATAAGCTTCTCGGATTAGATATTAATTGGTTGAATGACCCACGTACAGCGTTGTATTGTGTTGCGATTCTGACGGCTTGGCTTAACAGTGGAATAAATTTTCTTTACTTTTCAGCTGGTTTGGGGAATATTGATGAGACAATCTATGAGAGAGCTTCTGTAGATGGAGCAAGTGGAGTGCAACAATTTTTTCATCTGACACTCCCAGGATTGTCACCGATCATGTTTTATACAGTGGTTGTTAATATCATTCAGGCATTCCAGTCATTTGGGCAGATCAAAATTTTGACAGAAGGAGGACCAAATGAATCGACAAACGTAATTGTCTATTCAATTTATAGAGATGCGTTTTTTAATTATCGTTTTGGAAGTGCCTCTGCTCAGTCAGTTATTTTGTTTATCATTATAATGCTTGTAACACTTGTAATGTTCCGAATGGAAAGAAAAGGGGTAAATTACTAATGAATCAGATTGATAGTATGGCAATTCCAGTGGAAGGCCGTATGACAACAGAAGAATTATTTGAATTAAAAAATAAGATGAATACAAAAGCGCTTGCAAAAAGAAGGAGTAAAACAGTTTTGCGTGTCGTAGCAAATATTGTATTTGCAGTAGTTATTTTACTTCCGCTTTTGTATGCAATTAGTATTGCATTTATGCCATCAAATGAGTTGTTTACAACAGAATTGAATATTGTACCAAAGCATCCAACAGTTCAGAATTTTATTGATGCATTGAGAACAGTTCCGTTATTGCGTTTTATTGTAAACTCGTTTATAATGGCAGGTTTTATAACTGTAGGGCAGATAATTTCTTGTTCTTTGGCTGCATTTTCCTTTTCGTTTTTGGAATTTAAAGGAAAAGGGATTCTATTCGCAATAGTTATGGCAACCATGATGGTACCTGGAGAAGCAACGATTATTTCAAACTATTTGACGGTGGCAAACCTTGGAATGTTAGATACCTATCCGGTTCTGATTATTCCATATTTAACATCCGCAATGGGGATTTTCTTATTCCGTCAGTTTTATATGACATTCCCAAAATCATTGTATGAGTCTGCAAAATTAGATGGATGTACAAACCTTAAGTTTATTGTAAAAATATTAATGCCACTGACTAAGTCGGCAATAGGAGCGATGGCAGTATATACGTTTATTAATGCATGGAATATGTATATGTGGCCATTACTTGTTACAGGATCAAACAATATGCGAACAGTTCAGATTGGTATTAGTATGCTGGACAGCATCGATTCCCAGTCAATAACATTAATGATTGCAGGTGTTGTTATGATTATTATCCCGTCTATTTCAATTTTTATCGTCGGACAAAAACAGCTGATTCGCGGAATGTTTTCTGGAGCGGTAAAGGGATAACAATATTATGGTAGGAGCGGAAATGTGTAATAGAAAGAATCATTTCCGAATCTATAAATAAGTGTAACTACAAAAAAACAAAAAATAGGAGAGTAGAAATGAAGAAGAAACTAGTATCATTATTACTTACAGCAACAATGGTAATGGGCGTTTTGTCCGGATGTGGAAATGGAAAAACGTCAGTAAGCCAGACCGGTGATACTTCTACGGATGAAAAGGTAGAAATGGCAGCGGCAGATGATGTTGACGGAACAACAATTACATTCTGGCATTCTATGGGTGGCGTTAACGGACAGGCAATTGACACACTGGTAAATAAATTTAATGAAGAAAATGAATATGGTATTACAGTAAAAGCACAGTATCAGGGGGAATATGATGATTCCTTAAACAAACTGAAAAGTGCGCAGATTGGAAACATGGGTGCAGATTTGGTACAGGTATATGAAATCGGAACCAGATTTATGATTGAGTCTGGTTGGGTTGTTCCAATGCAGGAAATGGTAGATGCAGATAATTATGATGTGTCACAGATTGAACCGAATCTTGCAGCTTACTATACAATTGATGATAAGCTTTATTCTATGCCGTTCAACTCATCAACACCAATCATGTACTACAATAAGGATATGTTTGCGCAGGCTGGAATCACAGAAGTTCCAGATAGTTTGGAAGGCATTTCAAAGATTGGCGATCAGCTGATGAATCAGGGTGGTGCAAGTGAAGTAATGTCTCTTGGTATTTATGGCTGGTTTTTTGAACAGTTTGTTGGAAAGCAAGGACTGGATTATGCAAACAATGGAAATGGACGTGACGATGTCGCAACAGCCGTTGATTTTGATAAAAACGAAGCTGCAAAAAATATTTTGACAGAATGGCAGACCCTTAATCAAGAAGGATATGCACCAATTGTTGGAAAAGGTGGAGACGCAGGATTGGCAGATTTCTCAGCAGGAAAATCAGCAATCACTCTTGGTTCAACAGCATCACTGAAACAGATCCTTCAGGATGTTAATGGTAAATTTGAAGTTGGAACAGCATATTTCCCGAAAATCAAAGAGAGCGATGAAGGTGGAGTATCTATAGGTGGTGCCTCTCTGTGGGCTTTGAATAATCAGGATCCAAAGAAACTTCGTGCAACATGGGAATTTGTAAAATTCTTGATTTCACCAGAATCACAGGCTTACTGGAATGCACAGACCGGATATTTCCCAGTTACAACAGCAGCACATGAAGAGCAGACCTTCAAAGATAATATTGCACAGTATCCACAGTTTCAGACAGCAATTGATCAGTTACATGATTCTTCACCAGAATACTGTGGGGCATTATTAAGTGTTTTCCCAGAGGCAAGAGCAACTGTAGAATCTGAGATTGAGAGCATGCTTAATGGAAAAGAAAGCGTTGATGAAGCCGTAACAAATATGGCTGATACAATTAATAAATCTATTGATGATTATAATACAGTAAATAACTAATATCTGCGAAGAAGTGAGACTGTAATTACAATCGAATAAATGATAGACAGAGGATCAGGGACAAAGAAAAGTCCCTGATTCTTCCATTACTATTGATAATGATGGATTATATTAAGAAAAGAGGAAAACAAATGACAGAGATATTTGCACATAGAGGAGCAAGTGGATATGCTCCAGAAAATACGATGGATGCGTTCAAACTTGCAGTTAAACAAGGAGCAGAAGGAATAGAGTTGGATATCCAACTGTCAAAAGATGGAATTCCGGTAGTTATTCATGATGAAACAATTGATCGTGTAACAAATGGTCATGGATATGTCAAGGATTATACGTTAGAAGAGTTGAAAAACTTTACAATAATGAAAGGAAAATATCAGGAATATGAGCATTCTAAAATACCGACTTTGGAAGAAGTGCTGGTATATGCAAAAAAAGAAAACTTGACCGTAAATATAGAATTGAAAACAGGCATATATTGGTATCCTGAAATTGAAGAAAAGACAGTGGATCTTGTGAAGAAAACTAAAATGGAAGATCTAGTGATATATTCATCCTTTAATCATTACAGTATTAGGAAAATTAAAGAAATTGTATCTCAGGCAGAAACGGCCTATCTATATAGTGACGTGATTCTGCAGATTGATAAGTATGCAAAAAATGAAGGGGTTAATGGTTTACATCCCGCAGTTTATCATGTAAAGATGGCCCATTTTTTGAAAGAATATCTGCAGAGCGGATTAAAAGTGCGCGTGTGGACGGTGAATCAGGAATCGGACATGAAGATGTTAATAGATTCAGGAATTACGGCGATTATTACTAATTATCCGGATAAAGCGCGAATGATACGAGAAGAAAGTGAGAGAGGGTAGATGCTTGGAGATAAAAAATTATTTCTGTTAGATATAGATGGAACTATTTGTAAAGGAAATCAGTTGATTGGAGGTACAAAAGAATTTTTGAGTGATATTGAAAAAAATGGTGGAAAATATATATTTATTACCAATAACGCAACTCGCAGTATTGATGATTATATTCTTTTTTTTCAACAACTTGGAATTATGACAAATCACAGTAATTTCCTGACAGCATCTTATGCAACAGTATACTATCTGAAAAAATATCATCCAGGAGAATTGATTTATGTTATGGGGACAAAATCATTTATTCGAGAACTAAAGAAAAATAAAATTCGTGTTACGACAGATGGTGAGGATGAAGAGATTAGTTGTGTTTTAATTTCATATGATAATCAGCTAACTTATGAAAAAATATCTGATACATGCAGGTTGCTTAGTACGAAGAAAGTGGACTATCTTGCGACAAATCCAGATTATGTATGTCCGATTGAATTTGGATATGTGCCTGATTGTGGAGCAATTTGTGAGATGCTTAATCACGCAATAAAAAGAATGCCCCATTTTATTGGAAAACCAGAACCAGATATGGTTGAATTGGCAATAAGTCGAAATAACTATAGAAAAGAAGAGACATTAGTTGTGGGAGATCGCTTATATACAGATATGCTTTGTGGACACAATGCGAAGGTGGAAACTGCAATAGTTTTAACTGGAGAGGCGACGAAAGAAGAAGCAGAATGCTGTCCCTATGGGCCAGATTATTTGATGCAGTCAGTTGCGAGTTTGCATAAAAAATGGTTGGAAGAGATAACATAGTATAGAATAAATTAAATTTCTGCTGAGTCATTTTCATAAAACGGTAAACCGCATCCTTAGCAAAAGAAGGTGTATTTCTTCCAGAAAGAAGATTCATATACATGCTTCTATTGAAAAAAACCAACAGGAACAGATATTGAAATATTTCCACAACAGGAATGCCCTTTCTTTTATAAGCATTCACTGCTTTTAGTGCAGAAGAAACATGAAATCTGGTAAAAAATCTTCGAATAGTTTTAGAAATTTGGTTATCATTCTGAGTGTCTTGTGTTATACTTTTATTCATAGCATGAGCCTCCGGTTTTTAATTGTTTTTGAACAACTCAATTATACCAAACCAGATGGTATTCATGCTATTTTTATTCCAGGAATTATTGAATTTTCAAGGCACATACGAACTTATTCAAGTGCGAAGTTTGAGTTATTTAGATAATTTCGGAAGAACAAGCAAATTATTGTGTATATAAGAAGACATAGAAATAATGAATTGTTTGTGGTTTCAATAAAATTAATTCTACGATAAAAACATACTGTATAGACAGCTACTTTTTAAGCTCTTATCCAAAAGACATATAATATATAGGCTCGAATGGTGAAAGTGCCCATTTGGGCCTATTATTGTATAAATTCATACGTTACAACCAGAGCAAGATCAACCCGTGTAAAACAGTATTGTCATTTTGACAATTTTGTATTACTTATGAGTGGCAGACTTGATGGGGATTACGTCCCCATACCCACGTGAAAATATAATTGCTAGCAATTACATTTTAGCAGATATACAGGCATATCTGAATAAGCGTCATAGACAACAAAATAAGGAAATTTTGATAAGGCATTCACCTGGAATAGGTGAGTGTTTTTTTGTTTTCAAATATTCAATTAACCAAAAAAATTAAAAAAATTTCATTAGGGGGCCGTAAAAATGCCTCTCAGCGTTTCGTTTTATGTAAGGGTATTTTGGACAGGAAAAAATAAAAAAATTTTTATCAAGAACCTGTATTTATGCCCTTCATCTTTTGAATATGTGTAAGGACATTTTTGAGCCGTAAGCGCCAAATATTCCTGCGGATTTTCTAATCTCCTGGATTCCTCTATAATTGTAAATGAAAGATAGTTAGACTATTTCACTACAATTACGGAGGATAGGTTATGACAGCTACACGCAAAGCCCGTGTTCCGATGGCGGAACAGATCAAGCTTATCAATGAATGACGCCAAAGCGGCATGACAGATGCTGACTGGTGCCGTGAAAACGACATCGCAGTAAGCACTTTTTATAACTGGGTCAGACGCTGCAGGAAAGCAGCAGCGGATCAGATCCCAGCACCGAATTATGGTCATTGTGAGATCCCGCGTTCAAAGCAGGACGTGGTTCCCATTGACATTGTTTCGGATCACCTTCCGGAACAGCATACAGCATCGCAGATGCACCAAACGAACCTTGACAATTCACATACGATTGAAGTGTCCATGAATGATGTGACAATCCGCATCAGCAATGATGCCGATCCTATCCTGCTCACCAAGACATTCCGCCTGATCCGGGAGACCTCATGTTAGGTGATATCTCCGCCCTTGAAAAGATCTACATTGTCTGCGGCTATACGGACATGCGCAAATCGATCGATGGTCTCTGTGCCATTATCGAAGACCAGCTTAAGATGGATCCGACATCCAGTGCGCTCTTCCTGTTCTGTGGAAGAAGACGGGACAGGATCAAAGCTCTGTTCCGTGAACCGGATGGCTTTGTCCTGATCTATAAACGGTTATCTGTCCGGGGTGGATATCAATGGCCCAGGAAGCAGTCAGAAGTCCGGAATCTTTCCTGGCGGGAGTTTGACTGGCTGATGTAAGGAATTGATATCGACCAGCCCAAAGCACTCAAAGCAGAGTAAAAAACATCTGGATTCCGGTAAAAATCCTGCACAGAAAAATGGCTGATTTCCTTATAAATTCAGCGTTTTTCAGCCCTTGTTTTCCTTTAGGAATAACTGTATTTCTGGTATAATAAAGGTATCGTGCGAGCTGTGAAATCAGCGTAGCTGATTTCCACTAGCGAGCGGAAGAAATTCTGTTTGCTTTTGTAAGCTGATTGTATATAGCAGGAAAATCCTGTCGGGTAAGGTTTAGCCAACCGCCCGTACCGAGTCCTTGGAGTCGAAGCGGTAACGTGAGATTTAAGCGTAGGACAGGGAGCAACAGAGCCGAAACGAAAGTGAAGTAATTGAGCTGGGAAATTATTATGAGGTTGGAAATGGTCGATGTGTTGTTATTCACAGCAGACAACATCTATGTAGCCGATAGGGCAAGGATACATGGGCATCCCCCAGTCTGAGGGCTTGGCGAGGTTGATGATAAATATACAATACAGAACAGCTGAGATCCTGTTATCTCCTTTTTAGAGGTATGAAAATCAAACCAAAGAAATGCGATAGAGATTCAAAGGGATAACAGGAAGTCCGATACGCTCATAGTACTGAAGAAACTGCTAATCACAGTGGAGGGAAGGGGCGTACACTTTATAGCTTCAAGTAAATCTGAATCATGCAGACAAAGGAGAGCTGATATCATGGTAAATGAGTTGCTTGGAATACAATACAACATTGCGAAAGCAAATGTAACCGACAGGAAAGTTCAGAATCTTGCGTCATATATCAATGTAAGCAGTCTAAGGGCAATTCATAAAACTATGGATAAGAATAAGGCAAGCGGAATTGATAAAGTGACAAAAGAGGAATACGAACAGAACCTTGAGGAAAACCTTGAGAAGCTTGTGAAAAGAATGAAGAATGGCAGTTACCGTCCAAATCCCACAAGAAGAGTCTATATTCCAAAAGAAACGAAAGGAAAAATGAGGCCGCTTGGCATATACAGTTATGAGGATAAGCTGGTGGAGAATGCAATCGCACAGATACTGGAACAGATTTATGAGCCGAAGTTTTACAATGAAAGTTTTGGGTTCAGACCAAACAGAAGCTGTCATCAGGCGGTAAGGGAAATCATAGAAATAGTTCAGTATCGTAAAACGAATTATGTGGTGGAAGCAGATATCAGAGGGTTCTTTGATAATGTAGACCATGAATTATTTCTATTGTAAACCCAAAAGGGGGAACGAGAAAATCCGCATGTACAGCTAATTTAGCAGTAGGATTGGCACAAAAGAATATGAAAGTGTTAATCGTAGATGCAGATCCACAGTCTGATGTATCCGCAGGATTTGGATATCGAGATTGTGATGACAGTAATGAAACACTTACGGCTCTTATGGATGCAGTAATGAAAGATGAAGATATTCCTTCCGACTGTTATATCAGACATCAGGCAGAAGGAATAGACATTATCTGTTCTAATATTGGCCTGGCAGGTACAGAAGTACAGTTGGTAAATGCAATGAGCAGGGAATATGTATTGAAACAGATATTATATGGTATCAAAGATCAATATGATGCAGTCATTATTGATTGTATGCCATCATTGGGAATGATTACGATCAATGCGCTGGCTGCATCAGATGAAGTCCTCATTCCAGTTGAAGCGTCCTACCTGCCAATCAAAGGATTGCAGCAGTTGTTAAAAACGATCGGTAAGGTTCGTAAGCAGATCAATCCGAAGTTACAAGTCGGTGGGATTCTGTTCACGATGGTAGATGCTCATACGAATGATGCCAGAAATAATATGGAACTTCTCAGAAATGCATATGGAAATCAGATTCATATTTTTGATAATTATATTCCATTTTCTGTAAGAATGAAGGAAGCAGTCAGAGAAGGACAGAGTATTTTCTCTTATGAGCCGAAAGGCAAAGCAACAGAAGCTTATCGGAGAGTGACGGAGGAGGTGCTGAAAGATGCCATCTAAAAAAAGAGCAACTCCCATTTCCTTACAGCCACTTGATGCGTTGTTTGGAACAAACGAAGAGACGACCAATGGAATTAGCGAGATAGCAATAGGAAGCCTTCATCCATTTCCGAATCACCCATTTCAAGTAAAAGATGATAAGAAAATGGAAGAATTATCAGATAGCATTACACAATATGGCGTGTTGGTTCCTGGTATTGTGCGGTTGAGAGAGTCCGGTGGTTATGAGCTGGTAGCTGGCCATCGGCGAAAACGAGCGTGTGAACTTGCAGGATTAGAGAAAATGCCGGTTATCATCAAAGATCTTACGGATGATGAAGCGACGGTGATTATGGTAGATTCCAACATTCAACGAGAAGAAATGCTGATCAGCGAAAAGGCATTCGCTTATAAAATGAAATATGAGGCGTTAAAGCGTCAGGGAAAACGGTCTGATTTAACTTCTTGCCAAGTTGGCAAGAAGTTGGCGGCGGAAGAAGTCAGTCAGAATACAGGAGATAGTTCCAGACAGATTCTTCGATATATTCATCTGACAGAGTTAATCACAGAGCTTTTAGAACTGGCAGACGAGAAGAAGCTTCCCTTTAATACAGCTGTTGAAGTTTCATATTTGAGAAGTGAAGAACAACAGATATTGCTTCAGTATATGAGTAATCACAATATGGTACCATCCATGAAGCAGGCAAAGGAATTGAAGCAGATTTCAAAAGAGCAGATGTTGACGTATTCAGAGATTGACCAGATCTGTATGAATGAAAGTACTGAGAAAGTACAGGTACAGATTCCGGCGAAAAAGCTGAAACAGTATTTTCCTGAGTCATATTCTAAAGCTCAGATGAAAGAAGTGATATTTATGCTCCTGGCATCATGGGCAGAAAAACAATAATATGATATGCGAAGTTGGACAGAAGGAATGAAAAGATGATGATAGAAGATGTAATTAAAAAATCAATATTGCCACTGGCATTTATGCTATTCTGGTTCGGGATGGTATCCACCATCATGAAAGTCAGTGGACAGACAGACTTGTTCTGGTGGATATTTCTTTCCGGACTTCCATTTGGAATACATAAAATGCGG
>NZ_ATVU01000043.1:0-19784 GCF_000420885.1 Dorea sp. AGR2135
CTTTTATTTATGTACGATTTTTCAGTCCCTTTTGACAATAATATGAGCGAAAGGGATTTGCGAAAAGTGAAAAATCGGCAGAAGATGTCTGGTGGTTTTAGAAAAGAAAGTGGAAACGAAATGTATTGTTCGATTCTCACTATTGTAGAAACGTTAAAAAGAAGAAATCTCGGATTAATAGAAAATTTAAAGAAACTTTTTGTTGGAACCCCGGCTATTTTTTAGCCGGGGTAGGGGTGTTGGGTCAGTCGGAAGGCTGAACTGTTACTAGAAATCAATAAAAACATTATGAAAAGATTGTAAACTAACCATAATATGTAGTATACTTTTTCTGTGGTTTTTCATGCCTGAATTTTTCTGTATATTTCAGAACAGTTCCGGCATATGAACGATAGAACTCATAATATAATACAGAGGACAAGAGAGGATTTATTCATTATGAAAATTGGTTTTGACAATGACAAGTATCTGCAGATGCAGTCTGCCCACATTAAAGAGCGAATCAGTCAGTTTGACAATAAGCTCTATCTGGAATTTGGAGGCAAATTATTTGACGATTATCACGCTTCCCGTGTACTGCCTGGATTTCAACCTGACAGTAAGCTCCGTATGCTGGACAAGCTTTCCGATCAGGCAGAAATTATCATCGTGATCAGCGCCGAAGACATCGAGCGCAACAAAATCCGTGGAGATCTTGGAATCACTTATGATTCTGATGTCCTCCGCCTGATGAACATTTACCGTGATCGCGGACTCTATGTCGGCAGTGTTGTTATTACAAAATACAGTAACCAGGAAAGTGCTTCCTTATTTAAAGCCCGCTTGGAGAAAATGGGCATCCGTGTATACTGCCACTACTTGATTGCAGGATATCCGACCAACATTCCGGTCATTGTAAGTGAAAACGGTTATGGAAAAAATGATTACATTGAAACTTCCAGACCACTGGTCGTTGTGACTGCTCCCGGACCAGGAAGTGGAAAAATGGCTGTCTGCCTCTCCCAGCTCTATCACGAACTGGAACGCGGAATCCGTGCCGGTTATGCCAAGTTTGAGACATTTCCTATCTGGAATATCCCGCTGAAGCATCCGGTCAACTTAGCTTATGAAGCAGCCACTGCAGATCTGAACGATGTAAATATGATCGATCCATTCCATCTTGAAGCTTATGGCGAGACAACCGTTAACTATAACCGTGATGTAGAGATTTTTCCTGTATTAAATGCAATTTTCCAACGCATTTACGGAGAAAGCCCTTACAAATCACCAACAGACATGGGAGTGAACATGGCCGGAAACTGTATCTGTGATGATGAAGCATGCCGCGAAGCTTCCAAACAGGAAATTTTACGCAGATATTACGAATCCCTGCGCCGTCTTCTTCTTGGTCAGTGCTCCGACAATGAAGTCTATACCATCGAAATGTTGATGAACCAGGCTGGTGTTACTATCCATGACCGCAAAGTTGTTGACGCTGCCCTTGAATACGAGAAAATAACTAATGGTCCTGCTGCTGCTATCGAACTTCATGACGGACGCATTATAAAAGGAAAGACTTCCAAACTGCTCGGAGCAACTGCTGCCATGCTGCTTAATGCCCTGAAAGATCTGGCTGGCATCGAACATTCCTGCCATGTCATTTCACCGGAAGCCATCGAACCAATCCAAACATTAAAGACAAAGTATCTCGGAAACAAGAATCCACGCCTTCATACTGATGAAGTTCTTATTGCTCTTTCTGTAAGCGCAGCCTCTAATCCACTTGCAAAGAAAGCACTAGAACAGCTTCCGAATCTTGCAGGATGCCAGGCACATACTTCCGTCATGGTAAGCTCTGTAGACATCAAACAGTTAAAGCGCCTTTCTATTCAGGCAACTTATGAAGCAAAATATGAAAAAAGAGACTAAAATCTCTGTATTTTTTAATAAAAAAGGTGTATACTTTTAAAGTATTTTTTGAGATATGTTTTTTGGGGGACATGCTTGAACATATTTTTTCATTCTAAGGAGGACATTATGGCAGTAAAATATGTATTTGTTACAGGTGGTGTCGTATCAGGACTTGGAAAAGGAATCACTGCTGCATCTTTAGGTCGTCTTCTGAAAGCTCGTGGTTATACCGTGACTATGCAGAAATTTGACCCTTATATCAACATTGATCCAGGTACTATGAACCCGGTACAACATGGCGAAGTATTTGTAACTGATGACGGAACTGAGACAGATCTTGATCTTGGTCATTATGAGCGTTTTATCGATGAAAGTCTCGGTAAAAATTCCAACGTTACGACTGGTAAAGTCTACTGGTCCGTACTTCAAAAAGAAAGACGCGGAGATTTCGGTGGAGGAACTGTACAGGTTATTCCTCATATTACTAACGAAATAAAATCTCGCTTTTATCGCAATCCTGCTGCTGAGAATACAGAAGTAGCAATCATTGAAGTCGGAGGAACTGTAGGCGATATCGAAAGTCAGCCATTTTTGGAAGCCATCCGTCAGTTCCAGCATGAAAAAGGACATGACAATGTAATTCTCATTCATGTTACATTAATTCCATACCTGAAAGCATCTCAAGAGATGAAAACTAAACCAACACAAGCTAGTGTAAAAGAACTGCAGGGCATGGGAATTCAGCCAGATATCCTTGTATGTCGTTCTGAATATCCACTTGGAACAGGAATTAAAGATAAACTTGCTCTGTTTTGTAATGTTCCTGCAAATCATGTATTGCAGAATCTGGACGTTGAATATTTATATGAAGCTCCACTTGCAATGGAAGAAGAACATCTGGCTCAGGTAGTATGCGAATGCTTGCACTTAAATTGTCCGGAACCAGATTTAAAAGACTGGAAAGAAATGGTGAACTATCTGCGAAATCCAAACACAGAAGTAACCGTCGCACTTGTCGGAAAATACACACAGCTTCATGATGCTTATATTAGTGTTGTAGAAGCACTCAAACATGGTGGAATTTTCAGCCGCGCTACTGTCAATATCAAGTGGGTAGATTCTGAACTGGTAACTGCAGATAATGTTGATGAAATTCTTGGCGATGTCAGTGGCATTCTTGTTCCAGGTGGTTTTGGCAATCGTGGAATTGACGGTATGCTTGAAGCGATCAAATATGCTCGCACACACAATATTCCATTCCTGGGGCTCTGCCTTGGAATGCAGTTATCCATCGTTGAATTTGCAAGAGACGTCATTGGATACAATGATGCTCACAGCGCTGAATTAAATCCAGATACTACACATCCGGTCATTCATATCATGCCAGAACAAATTGATGTAGAAAATATCGGTGGAACATTAAGACTTGGCTCTTACCCATGTATTTTAAATAAAGACTCCAAAGCATATAAGCTGTACGGATCTGAAGAAATTCAGGAACGCCACCGTCATCGTTATGAGGTAAATAATGATTACCGCGATGTACTGACTCAAAATGGTATGCTATTATCCGGACTTTCTCCGGATGGACGTATTGTAGAGATGGTAGAGATTCCAGATCATCCTTGGTTCATCGCGACCCAGGCTCATCCAGAATTAAAATCCCGTCCAAACAGACCACACCCATTGTTCCGTGGATTTATTGAAGCATCTCTGGAATATCAAAAAGAGCATAAATAAATCACTGGCAGTATATAACTGCTGGAAAATAGACAATTCCAAAATAGGGAGGGGTTGACTTGTACCGAGTCAAACCCTCCCTGAACTTTTATATTTCTAGTAAATCACTCTTTATTATTTAATCTCTACCTGATTCTGCGCTGCGACCAGATGTGCTGCACCATACTTCTCACGAAGCTTTGGCTTTTCAATCTTTCCAGTAGGATTTCTAGGAACCTTTGCAAAAATCAGCTTACGAGGTCTCTTGTATCTTGGAAGTTTCTTGCAGAATTCATCAATTTCTTCCTCTGTGCACTCTACACCAGGTTTTAACTCAATAATTGCTGCTGAAATTTCTCCCAGTCTATGATCTGGAAGTCCGATAACTGCCACATCCAGAATTTTATTATTGGTACGAAGAAAATCTTCGATCTGTACCGGATAAATATTCTCTCCGCCACTGATAATGACGTCTTTCTTACGGTCAACCAGATAGATAAATCCATCTTCATCTTCCATTGCCATATCTCCAGTATACAACCAGCCATCATGAAGTACTTCAGCCGTTGCTTTTTCATCTTTATAATAGCAAGTCATGACTCCCGGACCTTTGACTGCCAGCTCTCCAGTTTCGCCCTGTGCGACCAGATTTCCATTCTCATCGATAATCTTTGTCTCCCAGCCAAATCCTGCTTTACCGATCGCACCGACTTTATCAATATGATCCAATCCAAGATGCACACATCCAGGTCCAATAGATTCACTCAATCCATAGTTTGTATCATATTTATGATTTGGGAAATATTCCTTCCAGTGACGAATCAGACTTGGCGGTACCGGCTGCGCACCGATATGCATAAGTCTCCACTGCTCCAGATCATAATCCTTCAAATCTACATCTTTGTTATCAATTGCAAGAAGTAAATCCTGTGCCCACGGTACGAGCAGCCATACGATAGTACATTTTTCCTCTGAAACTGCACGAAGAATTGTCTTCGGATTCGTTCCTTTCAAAAGGACTGCCTTTCCACCTGTCAAAAGACTTCCAAACCAATGCATCTTAGCCCCTGTATGGTAAAGTGGCGGAATACATAAAAATACATCGTCCTTTGTCTGTCCATGATGATTCTGCTCTACTCGTGCAGCATGCATCAGAGATTCATGATTATGCAAAATTGCTTTTGGAAATCCTGTTGTTCCAGAAGAAAAATAAATTGCTGCATCATCTTCATCTACAATGTCAATCTTTGGTGACTGACTGGAACAGTTTGCTGTATGCGAAGTATAATCTTCTGCAAATCCCGGACAGCCATCGCCTACAAAATACAGAAGTCTTCCTCTTCCGATATCGTCCGCAATCTCCTCCACACGTCCGATAAATTCCGGTCCGAACACTAAAATATCTACATCCGCCAGTTCTACACAATATTTAATCTCATCGGCTGAATAACGGAAGTTCAGCGGTACTGCCAAAGCTCCCGTTTTCAGAATACCAAAATAAATCGGCAGCCACTCCAGACAATTCATCAAAAGGATTCCGACCTTGTCCCCTTTTTGGACTCCGCGTTCCAGAAGCAGATTTGCAAATCGATTTGCTTTCTCATTGAATACATTCCATGTAATTTCGCGTCTGTAATATGGTGCACGGGATGGTTCAATCAAATCATACTCCTTCCACGTGCTCCTTTTTGTCTCTGGCATCTCTGGATTAATCTCTACCAGACAGACGTCATCGCCGTACAGGCGACAATTTTTCTCCAAAATATCCGTAATAGGCATTGCTAATTATTCCCCTTTCTGGCACAAAGCTTCAAATGATTTCAATTATCCTCTTTCCATACTGAAATTTCAAAATCCTTTATAGCTTTGACGCTTTAGCGCTTTTACTCGATAAAGTATATGATATCGGATTTCAAGGAAAATGTCAACGTTTCCACAGAATCTTTCCATCTTAGTTTCCGCATTCTAATTTCTGTTGAATCTTTCCATCTTAGTCTTCAATGATTTCTTCATTGTAACCTTCTTCATAATATTTGATCAACGCTTGTGTTCCAAGATCCCCATACCCTTCTGCTTCCAAAACTTCATAATTTGCAAGTGTCTGACTAAGCACATCCAAATCCAGCTCACACTGATTTGCCTCAATCAAAGCAATCTTCATATCCTTAATAAAATGTTTCATAAAAAATCCAGGAGTATAATCTCCGTGTAGTATCTTCTCTCCAAAGAAATCTAGCTGCTTACTTCCGGCTGCTCCTGTCGCAACAGATTTTAATACAGTCTCACAATCCAAATCTTTTGCTTTTGCATAGCTAAGTGCCTCACAAAGTCCTGACATGGTTCCGGCAATCATGATCTGATTCACCATCTTGGCATGCTGTCCACATCCAGCTTCTCCCTGATAATTGATATTCGTTCCCATAGCTTCAAATAACGGCATACAAGCCTCATAATCTTCCTTGTTGCCACCGACCAGAATAGAAAGTGTTCCTGCCTTTGCTCCTGTATCACCTCCGGTCACCGGTGCATCTACAACATGAACTCCTTTCTTTTTACCTTCTTCATATATTTTCTTGGAAATCATCGGAC
Organism: Dorea sp. AGR2135; assembly: GCF_000420885.1. Classification (NCBI taxonomy): domain Bacteria; kingdom Bacillati; phylum Bacillota; class Clostridia; order Lachnospirales; family Lachnospiraceae; genus Dorea; species Dorea sp. AGR2135. The sequence goes on from NZ_ATVU01000043.1 coordinate 6,199, forward strand.
TGGTCGTTGTCATATCAATCAGATACATTCCTTTCTCTGCCTGATCCATAATATTTCCTTCATCAAAATAAACTTCTTCCACATCCTGAGGAAATCCTACCATCGTAATCACAGCTTCACTTGCTCTTACACATTCTCCAATCGTCTCATGAAAGATAGCACCTTCCTCTATCACATCATTCACTTTACTCTTTGTTCTTGCATATATATGTAGTTCAAATCCCGCTTTCATAAGATTTTTGACCATAGACTTCCCCATGATTCCAACACCGATAAATCCGATTTTCTTCATAGTCTCTCTCCTGTTTCTTCTATTTACATGTATTCAAGAATGCTTTCAAAGTTCTTTCTGTGCCTCTGAATTGTATTCTGTGTGGGAGCATACAAATACTCCCCATTTCATTCAGAATACGCCATATATTTTATAATGTCAATTATATGTTTCTCTATTATGCCCCACCATTTGTCAAACAAACTACTGCTTAAGATTCTGTTACAATTTACAAATACACTTCATTAAAGCATCACCTGTTTTACAACACTGAATATACTATATAACATAAAAAATTATTAACGGAGGACTGTATGATAAAACGTATTTCTGTACTTCTTTTACTTCTTGCATTGTCGATGACAGCTCTCTTTGGCTGTTCCCAGACAAAGGAGACAAAACATGCTTCAGCCATTATAAACACTGATAAAACAAACAAAGAAGAAAACCTTACGCCAGTAACACTTAATGAAGTAGCTCATTCTATCTTTTATGCACCTATGTATGTTGCTATTGAAAAAGGTTATTTTGAAGAAGAAGGTATTAATCTCAACCTGGTCACAGGATTTGGGGCTGATAAGACCATGACTGCAGTCATATCCGGAACCGCCGATATTGGATTTATGGGGTCTGAAGCTTCAATTTATGCTTACAATGAAGGAGCCAATGATTATGTCGTGAACTTTGCACAACTTACACAACGCGCAGGAAATTTTCTGGTAGCAAGAGAAGAAATCCCCGACTTTCATTGGACTGATTTGAAAGATAAAAAAGTACTTGGTGGACGAAAAGGTGGCATGCCAGAAATGGTATTTGAGTATATTTTAAGGCAAAATGGGATTGATCCTTCGAAAGATCTGATTATAGATCAGAGCATTGATTTTGGCTCTACAGCAGCAGCATTTGCAGAAGGAAATGCTGATTTTACAGTTGAGTTCGAACCAGGAGCCACAAATTTGGAAAAAGAGGAAAAGGGATATGTAGTTGCTTCTCTCGGTACAGACAGCGGCTATGTACCTTATACTGCATTTTCAGCAAAGAAAAGTTATATCGAGAAGAATGCATCTGTAATTCAAGGATTTACAGATGCATTGCAGAAAGGTATGGATTATGTACAGAAACATACACCAAAGGAAATTGCAGAAGCAATTGCACCTCAGTTTAAAGAAACAAATCTTAATACAATAGAAACAATTGTGAGCCGTTATTATGAACAGGACACATGGAAAGATAACCTCATATTTGAGAAAAAAAGTTTTGAACTTTTACAGGACATTCTGGAAAGCGCAGAAGAACTTGACACACGTGCACCGTACGATAAACTGGTAACGACTACATTTGCCGAAAAAGCAGCCAAATAATTTCAATACTATCTGAATCACTATTACTCTTTAATTAAGCAAAGGAAACGGCAAACCATGGCAGAGTTCGTCGTTTTCTTTGTTAACATATCTAGTATATCTCATCTACTATTTTCCACTAATTCAAACAATTTTACTCGCTTTTTTCGTGTATTTCATATATAATAAATACCATGACTAGGGCAGACTTGTCTTAGTACTTTTTATTGGGGGATTTTTTATGCAACAAAAAGATCGTAAACAAATGTACAGACAGCAAACTATGAGCTACTTCATCAATGCTGCATTGGAGATCATTGAAGAAGAAGGTATCGACAGCTTGTCTATTCGGAAAACTGCAGAAAAAGCCGGCTATAACAGTGCGACTCTTTATCATTATTTTTCAGATTTTGAAGAACTGAGAATTTTTTCAGCTATGAAATATCTGGATCAATATGCTAAGGATCTGCCAGCCTACTTAGAACCGGTTACAAGGCCACTTGAAAGATATCTGAAAATTTGGGAATGCTTCTGTCTCCACTCCTTCTCACATCCAGACATTTTCTGGCTGCTATTCTTTAAGCATGCAGATACGAACTGGGATTTTTCCTACTATTTTCACGCTTATTATGATATTTTTCCTGAAAGTTGGAGTGAAGATGCTGCAAATTACAAAAATATGCTTTCATCTGCTAATTTCTCAGAACGTGAATTTTTATCATTGACTGATTCTTTGAATAAAGAGAATATTTTTCTCCCGGAATCAGACATTCACAATCTGGCAACAATGAATATTATGCTTTATCGTGGTATGTTAGAGACATTACGGGAAGACTCTGAATATTTGACAATTGAAGAAGCGACTGCGACAACTGTTTCGTTTATCCGCAGAGCGCTTACATCCTATAATATTGATTTAGATTAAAAACACTTATTAAAACCTATATACAAACATTGTCGTTTTACAGAATTGTTTAATAAAAAGAGCTGAAGGATTCGAATTCTTCAGCTCTTTTTCTCACCTGATATATCCAAGAATGCTCCACACATTCCTTCTTCAGCTTTTTGTATTTAATTATTTTGAAAAAACATTTTCACTATGCCTTTTCTTCCTTCAACACTTTAATAAATGCTGCAATCGTTCCAAGCATTACAAAAATAAATAAGAACGCTGCTACAAGTGAGATTGTCTGAAGCGGTTTCAATCCACCAGCCATCAGAAGTCCGATCGCCATAACTGACTGGATAACTCCCCAGAGAATCTTTCTGCCATTTGAAGGATTGATTGCACCGTCCGTTGACAGCATAGACAGTACATAAACTCCTGAATTTGCAGATGTTACAAAGAATGCACACAAGGATACCAAGGCTACCAGTGATAAAATAAATCCAAGCGGATATTGTCCAAGCACTACGAAAAGTCCAACCTCCGGTGTTGCTACCGCTTCCTGGAGCTTTTCAATCGCCATAAGACCTTTTTCTCCAAGGTTGATACCAAGGTTACCAAATACTGCACCCCAAATACAGGAAGCAATTGTTGGTACAAGTACTACACCAAGTACAAATTCTCGAATAGTCCGTCCTTTAGAGATACGTGCTACAAATACTCCAACGAACGGTGCCCATGCAATGAACCATGCCCAGTAAAACAGTCTCCAGCTTCCGAACCAACTGTTGTCACTATAAGAATTAATCTTAAGTGCAGTTGGAATAAAATTACCGATATACTGACCCATACCATTTACAAATGCATTCAAAGTCTCTACTTTTGGTCCCACTATAAAGCATACTGCCAAAAGTCCGATTGCAACATAAAGGTTTGTATTAGAAATAATCTTAATTCCTTTATCCAGCCCGGATACTGCGGATCCAATATAAAGAAATGATACAATTATAATAATAATAATTTCTACTACTAAATTGATTGGGACACCAAATAAATAATTAAATCCGGCATTAATCTGCAATGTTCCAAGTCCAAGAGATGTTACAACTCCTGCAACTGTCGCAAATACACCAAGAATATCAACAACCTTGCCAAGCCATCCATTTGCAAGCTTCTCACCAATTAACGGTTCAAGCATCACACTTAACAGACCTTTTTTGTTCTTACGGAACATAAAGTATGCAAGTGCAAGACCGATAACTGCATAGTTTGCCCATGGAAGAATTCCCCAGTGCATAAAGAAATTCTCAAATGCAAAGTTTGCAGATGCCTGAGATGCTGCTTCAATTCCATCTGGCGGATTCAGATAATAAGTAAGCGGCTCAGCTACTCCCCAGAATACAAGACCAACTCCCATTCCACATCCAAATAGAAGTCCGAACCATGTTATATTACTGTATTCCGGTCTGGAATCATCGCTTCCTAAACGAATTTTTCCATATTTTCCAAATGCAAAATATACAATAAAGCCAAAGAATATAATCATAGAAATCAGATATAACCATCCAAAATCTGTGGTCAAAACTTTAAATGCCGCATTAGCTACTACCGTAAAACTATCATTAAATGCAACTGACCAGACTGCTATAATGCCGACGATAATCAGTGATACATAAAAAACTGTATTCTTACCTTTCTTTTCTCCCATATTCAATTCTCCTTCATCAAACTAAGCCAGATATAGTAGTGGGCAGATGCATAACCATCTGCCCGTTCACTCTAAATCATCGAACAGTTATCATACTTTAAATACTGTCTGCTCTTTAATATCTGTTGCCAGAGCCTCCAGAGCAACCTTTGTTCTGTGATAACGTAATTTCCACTGCTCTTCCTTCGGAGTATCAGGGTCTCCAAGTGGATAAGGAATAGAAATTGTAGGTACGATTCTATTAGCTCCTACTGTCTTAGCTACAGGCACCAGATTACACATCTGTACGATTGGGAATCCAGCCTTCTCAACCTCTTTTACCATCGTTGCACCGCAACGTGTACAGGTACCTCAAGTACTAACCATGATAACACCATCAACATGATCTTCCTGAAGATATGGAATGATTTCTTTTGCCATTCTGGCAGCCTCTGCCTCAGTTGTTCCTGTTCCGACTGTTGTATAGAAATATGGATGGAGGCTTCCATAAACTCCCTCTTTTTCTAATACCTTCAGTGCATCAATCGGAGTAATAACGTTTGGATCTGCGTCTGCTGCTGCAGGGTCAAATCCAGCATGAATTGTCTTGAACTCTCCGCCTTTTAACCGTTCCATATTTGACACATCATAACGTCCCCAACGTGTTGCAGATGCTGACTGAATATGATCCGGATTATCTACAGGTACAATACCTCCTGTATTCAGAAGTGCGATTCTTGCTTTTGACAAATCCTTGATAGCAGGAGCAATTGGTACTCGATCAAGTTTCGGAATCGGAAGCTCTGTCTCAAATGGCTGTCCATTTAATTTTTTAACAAGCATATCTACCATACGCTCATATGCCGGTTTTCCATCTGAAAGCCATACCTGATGACGGATGCCTCTCGGGAAATATCCTTCTTCATCCGCGGAGCCGACCGGCTCACCAGCAAGAAGCTTGTTGGCAACTTTTGCCATTGCTTTTACATCCTGTCTCATCTTTGAAGCAATATTACCGCCTTTTAAGATATACATATCTTTTTTAAACATATCTACACCTGGCGTCTCCTCGTTCATAGACGTTACAACAGGTACACCAAATTTTTCTTTTACTGCCTTGCAGATTGTTCCACATGCAACGGTATAACGTCCTGCCTGAAATGCTGGCCCTGCAAGGAAAATATCAAACTCTTTATCTTCAAGCATTCCGAGAATTGTTGCAACTGCAGCGTCAGTATTGGTACCAATATAGTTGTCACCACAGATAATTGTATGGGTAACTTCTGCATTTAACTCTTTTTCAAACTGCATTGCTGGTCCAATCTGACCTTCGTGGATTTCTGGTTCAATACCAGCTTTTTCTTCTCCACCAATCTGACCAAAAAACTGATTAATATATAAGATTGCTTTTTTCATCGCTATTGCCCTCCTTAGAATTCTTTCATTGTCTTCGGGGACCATCCAACTACCTGATCACCACAGAACATTGAGTTATTCTCCATAATAACGGATCCATCTTCTCTTACTGAAGGTCCTAAGATCTCATCTCCAGCCCAGCCACCGGACAGACCGTCTCTTGCTAACGACTGAAGTTCTCCAAGTACTGTTTCCATTGGAGGCAATTCAATTAATTCAGATACATTTCCACAGGATACAATTGCATCACACTTCTCATCCAGTGTTACAAGTGGCTGAGATGTACCATTACGTCCTGTACATTCATTGGTAACTCCAATTGTCTTAACACCGGCATCCTCAAGCGCAACAAGACATCCTACAAAGTCGGCATCCGGGTTGCCATAACCTTCTTCTGCGACGACCGCACCATCTGCTCCGAGTGTCTTTGCAATCTGTGCTACATAAAGTGCAGCACGTTCTTTCTGATCCAAAGCTACATTCAGGTTTGACATAATTACTCCGAGGAAATTAATTGTCTTACCATGCTCTCTGTAAAGAGCCTTGATATTCGGTGTGTTCTGGAAGTCGTATGTTGACCATTTTGATGATACAGGCATGAAACTTCCAGATACGATAGCGCCATCCAGTACCTCATTTGGATGCATTACTGTTGGAAGCATACGGTTCATATCCCAGCCATATGCCAGATCATTGTATCCCAGATTTTCCATCTGAGACTGTGGCTGCATAACATATACAACAGATGGAAGCTTTTCAATCTCCGGACTACGTTTGATCATCGCCTCAAGATCATAAACTTCTGTGTCTTCCGGTGTCAGTTCTTTTACACACTGTCCGATGAACTCTGCAAGTTTATGTCCTGCTCTTCTAAGTGCATCATTCTTCTTCTGTTGCTCATGCTTCTCAAAATCCTCATTCGTATCTGCTACGAGTACAATATTGTTCAAATAACCGAAGTATGTATATTTCTGCCCTTCACCACTCATGTCGATCAATCCATCCTGGAAACCTCCCCAGTGTTTTCCGACTACGAGTACGCTGCAGTTCTTTAATGCATGTAAAACTCCATCTCCTGCCTTTGCAAGTTCACTTGTATATCCAGGGAAAAGTCCTCTTCCATCCAATCTTACTCTAGGCTCGATTGCTTCCTTTACCGGACACATACGGATCTTATCTCCAGGTTTTGCAATATAAAGATCTGCCTCCGTGATTCTCTCATCTTCACGGATAAAATCAAGTGCTTTTTCTTTATTAATTGTAAGCACTCCGTCATCAAAGGATAACTTGTCGCCAAACTTGATATCCTTAACATAGAAATTGCCAATCTCCAGTCTCATGTGATTGTCCTCCTTTTCTGATTCATAGATAGGCTCTATGAATGGCATTGATACATTTTTGATAAGCGCGCTTATTTATTGGTTATGTTAAGATTATAACAGTAAGCGTGCTTATTGTCAATCGTTTTGTTAGATTTTTTCTATAATTCACAGTTAATTATTGACTTATTCTATTCATTTTCTCTAAATATTCTTTAATCTCTCTGTGGTCAATCACTTTTTAATTCCAGGCAACAAAGGGGGCGCTGATTTCTCAGCGCCCCTATTATCGACAATTCCTATATTAATTTGCTTTCTTTTTATTCATCAGATCTTTGATGTTCTTGTAAATCATAAAGAGAATTAAAACTGCTCCAACATATCCATTTAATACATAGATAATATTAACCAAGACTCTGAATGGAAGGAATAATCCTACAATTAAACCGAGAACTCCAAGAACAATAGTGAGAATCTTGAACTGTGATGTTCCCTCTTTTGCAAATCTAGAAGCTGGATTATAAAGGAGTGGAACCGCTGTTGTATAAATACCTGCAAATACAATAATTGCAAAGATAGCGGAGAATGGCTTCCAGATCTTAGCTGCAAGAATCAGATTTGGGATATCTGCATTCCATACAAATGTATCACTACTTCCAATCATCGGAGTATTAATGTTTGAAACCTGTGCGAACATTACTACTGCAATTGCCACACAAACTGCAACTGTTCCGCCGATAATACCATAATTTAATTCTTTTTTCTTATTATTAGAACCAAGTGCTGCTGTAAAGCTTGCGAACCACAGGAGCACGAAACCGGCATATGATAAACCAGAAACAAGCCAGTTGGATCCTGCACTCTTAATTGTTTCCCCATTCGCTGCGCCTTCGTAAGCTGCATTTTTAATAATATCCAATCCAGCTCCAACATCACCGCCATCACGAATTAATGTAAGAACTCCAATGGCAATACAAAGCACTACGATTACCGGTCCTACAGCACCGATGGCATCAACCATGGAGTTCAGTCCACCTACAACTGTAAGCACTGCCAGTGCTGTCAGAACGACTCCTCCTACCCATGCCGGAAGTCCATATTCCTGATGAAGTGTAGAGGATGCTCCTCCTACCATAACGAAGAAGGACATGTAACAGAATAATGTGGAGTAATAATCACAGAAAGTTCCTACATACTTTCCACAAAAATGTTTGTATACATCATTTCCTTTTTCAAACTTCTGCTCTGCACCTGCTTTTGCAAAGTTAAAATTGTAATAAAGGAAAGCTACCAGGAATACCAAAATTACAAGTAATCCTTTTACTCCATATGCTGTATAATATTGAATGATTTCCTGACCTGTTGCAAAACCGGATCCAATTGTAAATGCAATGATTGCTCCCGCAAGTATCAGTACTCGTTTCCAACTCACCTTTTCCGCACTACCCATAATGTGCCCCCTTTTCATTCATTTCTTTTCTTATGAGCAATTTACCGGCATATAAGCCGGTAATTGCTCAATGTATACTTATGTCAATGACTTACCACTCATCTTTTTCAAAAACAGTCTGCTCTGTTATCGGAGTCTGAAGAGCCTTGAATGCTCTTCTTACAAGTTTCTCACGAATCTTGTAGGACTCTTCCTCACCCTCAGTTGGATCTCCAAGTGGATAAGGAATACCAACAGCCGGGATAATTCTATTCGCACCGATTGTTCTGGAAATCGGAACAACTGTACACAGATGAACTACTGGGATACCGTATTTTTCAATACCTTTAACCATCGTTGCACCGCAACGTGTACAGGTACCTCAAGTGCTGACAAGAAGAACTGCATCTACATGCTCTTCAACTAATTTTTTACCAATTTCATCACCAAATTTGGCTGCAGAATTCGTAGCTGTTCCAGTTCCGGTTGTACTTGCAAAATAAGGATATAATTCTCCAAATACGCCTTCTTTCTGTAATTTACGAAGTGCATCAAGTGGGATTACAAGGTTCGGATCTTCCAGTACGAACTGTCTGTCATAACCACCATGGATTGTCATATAGTCATCTTTAGACATTCTGTCCATGCCTTCCATTGTATACCATCCAAATTTTGTTGCATTGGAGGACTCGATATGATCCGGATTACCAACTGGTACAATACCACCAGATGTAACGATTGCAATCTTCGCTTTACTAAGATCTTCAATTGCTTTTCCTGGCTCTACACGATCGAATTTCGGCATTGGAAGATCTGTCTCAAATGGCTCTCCTGCCATCTTCTTAAGCAGCATCTTAAGACCACGAGTTGCTCCTCTTTCTTCTGCGAAATAGTTCACACGGATACCACGCTCAAGATATCCTTCGATTGATGGTCCAAGAATCTCCTCACCTGTAGCCAGTTTCTTAATCAATGTTACAAACTGCGGAACTGCTTTTTTCATAGTTGCAGCAGAGTTACCTGTCTTTACAAGGATTACATCCTGTTTAAACATATCAGCTCCAGGGTTCTCTTCATACATACCAGAGAGTACCGGAATACCGAGTCGCTCTTCAACCGCTTTACAAATTGTACCGCAAGCAACACCATAACGTCCAGCATTAAATGCAGGTCCTGCAACAAAGATATCTGGCTCGTATTTCTTTACCATCTCAATGATGGTATCTGTTGCTTTATCAAGATTTTCTCCAAAATAGTTGTCACCACAGATAACTGTTGCAACAATCTCATAATCATCGCCCAGTCCGTCATTCAGTGCCATACCAGGTCCTATAATTTCTTCTCTTACTTCCGGCTGGAAGTCTGCTTTATCTTCTCCACCAATTCCACCGAAGAACTGATTAAGATAATGAACGATTTTATATTTTGCCATAACTCTGAATCCCCCTTCTTAGTATCCTCTTGCAGCCAGTTTGTTAAATCCATTTGCGATTGTAGATGCGATGATAATCTGAAGCTCTGCCTCGAAAGATCCGTCTTCGTTGATACATCCAGCCCATCCACCAATCTGGCTTTCAATAAATTCCTGAGTTCCAATTACTCTATCCATAGCTGGGAACATCAGTGTTGCATTTCCCTGTCCACATGATGCAAGTGCTGTTGCCTCTTCACATGTATCTGCCAGAGATGCTGATTTACCATCTTTTCCTGGGAACTCATCTGTGATCAGGCAAACCTTTGTACCTGCTCTCTCAACCTTTTTACAGTTCATCATAAGGTCTGTATCCGGGTTACCATAGCCTTCCTCTGTAATCAGAACTCCGTCTAACTGCAGCCATTCACAGAATTTTGCAACCATATCGGAATGTCTCTCTTTATCAGCAAGGAATACATTCTCATTTGTAAGGATAACTCCCATAAAGTTAATGTCTTTTCCATGATGTTTGTAGCATTCATCAATAACCGGATTGTGGAAATGATGATATGTTGTAACTTTATCACATGGAGCCACACAGTTACCAGATACGATTGCTCCATCCATAATCTCTGTTGGATACATGAATGTCGGAACGATCTGTTTTGCATCTACACCATAATAATATGTGTCATGCAGAAGTCCCTGTGACTGAAGCATATGTATGTATCCTACCTTTGGCAGATCCGGATACTGTGCTGCCTGCTCAAATACTGGTTTTGTCTCATATGTCTCAATTACATCTGGCTCAAGATTTCTTACAAGCTCTCCAAGATATGTAGCTACTTTCAATCCTGCCATACGTCCTGCTTTCTCATATACATGAGTTTCTAATCCATCCTGTGGTTCAATGACTACGCACAGGTTATATGTTTTTGAAAATGGGCAATAATCTGCAGCCGGTCCGCTCATATCAATAACACCTTCCTGGAATCCAACGATTCTTCCGACTGTAACTACACAGCAGCCATCTAAAGCATGTGTTCTTCCAGATCCAACCTGTGGTGATACCTTTCCGATAATTCCTGGGAAAATCTCTCCGCCGCTCACTTTCACACGTGGTTCAATGACATCCTTAACAGGTGTGATTCTTGTTGCCTCACCAGGTTTTGCAATTTCCAAATGGCATCCGATCAGCTTGTCGTCCTCCAATACAAGTGCTTCCACCTCTTCTTTGTTTACATACAATACGTGATTTTCCACATATGATTTGTCTGCAAACTGGATGTCCTTGATCTCAAATTTGCCGAGTTCTAGTTTCATACAAATTCCCTCCTTATGATTTGTAATCGCGATAACTTAACACTTAAAATATAATCACGTTTTTCATTTCCGAAAGCTGGCAATTTTTCTTTTACAAATTCCTCAAGCGCGCGGAATGTAATCATGATAACATATAAGTAAAAAAATATCTTTTTTGCTTTTTATGTTTACTTTCAAAAAATGTAATCGTGATAACTTTTTTCATGTAAGTAATTGCTTTTGATAGTTCTAATTATACACACATTTTTTAAATGCGCAACCCCCTTTTATAAATATCGTCATTAATACAAAATATCTATAAATATTTTTGTGCAGATTGCCTATTTTTTATCATTCTTTTCGCGTTTTTGTTTAAAATATCCGTCATATCCCTGCAATTCTGACGCAAGTGACTTAACGATTATATCGAGATCATCTATAAATAAACGAACTCTTTCTTCGATTTCATCTTCTTCAATCCCGTCATCCATCACTCCTTTAAAATATCCTTTATACAAAATACAGGACATGCGATTTAAAATAAGCGCATTCTCCTCAGAAATTGCCCCTGCTTTCATGCATTTTTTACACATTTCAAAATCACGTCCCCAGAAATCTGCTGTTCCAAGCATCTCTGAAAAGAATTGGTTTGCCTCATTAATGTTTTGAGGAAACATCTGATAGAATTCTTTCATAGCTCCACCCAGATATTCATTCGTATGTTCAAAAAACAGTCTATTATAATCTTTTGGATGTCGGAAAGCCTCCTGACTGTAGCAGTACCATACACCCACATAGATATCCCATACTCCTCTCCAGGTTTTTTCCGCCTGATTCAAGCGGATAATATATCCCTCCAGCGTATTCAGGCTGACATAATACATCAGTTCCGACTTGCTGTTAAAATAACGGTATAATGCAGCTGACGAACAGCCCAGCTCCTTCGCGATTCTACGAATAGAAAGATCTTCAGCCCCATCTTTCTCCATAATTTTACATACTCTTTCAATATAATCTTTTCTCGTTAAACCTTTGAAGTAATTCTGTGTTGTTTCTTTATTATCCAGCATCGCTCCACCGCCTATTCTTTTTCTTACCTGCTTTTTCTAACTAATTCTTGGAATAATATTGTCAATCACCGATAAATCGATTGTCTTAAAATCATTCGCCACCTTTTCCTGATAACTCTTTGGACTTGGTGCGATATCCTGCCACTCCTGATAAACCTGAATGCATTTGTCGATCAGCATGATATCTTTTATATTATCCTCTTCACCCTTCGGATATACAACTACCGATCGATATGGTGTCTGATTCGGTTTCAGGCTGGATGCCTGCGGATGTGTCAGAAGCACATGCTTATCATAGACAAGATCTCTCACCTTAATCAGAACGTCTTCATACCCATCAAGAAGAATCACTTTCATCTGATCCTTATACTTCTCATACACTCTGTCGTTATTCGTTACCAATATTGCTTTTTCCAGCTCCCACATGATTGCCGTCTCCCTTCTTAACATCTCATTTCACTCAGATGCGTTTTTATATAGTATGGTTTACCACAAGTTTATCATATTTTATCTTTTTTCGCAAATATTCTGTCATTAATTCATTTTGTAAATACGATTCAGCTACTATCTTTATAGTAAAGAGAAAGCTCGGATTTCTCCAAGCTTTCTCCTTGTTTTCAAGTTGCTGCCAACTATATGACCTCTCACTATAATTAGTTAATGTATCCGGCTTTCTTAAGCTCTTCATGAGCTTTCTCAAGGTTTGCATCTGATACACGAATGATCGGTCCTGTACAACCCATTCCGCTCTCTGCATAAATATTGATCTTCCATAATGCTTTTACGGCATCCTCAAGATCCATTACTTCGATTCCTGCGATCTGTGCTGTTACGATCTCCTTCGGCGGCTCTTTTACATCCTCCTCTGCTGCAGCCGGTTTTGCTGCTGCTTTTCTTGCATCCAGGATCTCTTTTAAGCCTGCTTTCTTTGCTGCTGCAAATTCTGCTTTTGCTACCTCAAATACTTTGTTTCTTACAAGCTGTGCCGCATAACGAATCGCTCCTGCAATAACAGGTGCTCCACTGGCTCTTGATACGATCATGACTAACTGCTCATATCCTTCGCCGATTCCTGGTCCGTATCCGTATCCAGTTGCTTCAAAGCTTCCGCCTGTTGCTGCGGATGAAAGCATTTTTACCATGATGTTTCCTGTCAGGGAATCTGTTACCATGATATCCGGTGTTCCCTGAAGTACGTCATTTCCTCTCATGACGCATCCGCCGTCTGCTCTTGCAGACTCTGCGAATGTGATATCATATCCGTTCTCCTGAAGCTCTTTGAGAGCTTTCTCTGTCTGACGTGCTCCGTCTACATTCAGGATTCCGACTGTTGGATTAGCAATTCCACATGTTTTTGCTGCAATGATTCCGTAGATTGTGTTCTTGATCATACCTTCGATACGATCTGCACTGGATGTTCCTGTTGTATTTGCTACGAACATCTCTCTTCCC
>NZ_ATVU01000044.1:0-18581 GCF_000420885.1 Dorea sp. AGR2135
AATTGCTTTTTCGTCCCATAAGATTCTCCCCCTTTTCTTTCGATTTCCGATAAAAGTAGTTTAACAGAAATCGAATAAAAAGAAAAATTTATTATAAAACGTTGTCGTCAAAATGACGGTGGATAAAAATTGATTTTAGCAACTTATCAAGAATAGTTGTCCACAAAAAATAGCCCAAATTTATTCCTAATAAAGTATTTTAATCAAAATGTAATTAATAGTTCTGTTAGATAAAGGATATTCAAAAAAATGAGGAAGAAACTGTGGATAAGTTCTTCCTCCAAAAAATAAAATTTCTCTGTTTTTTATATTTTAGTTCAGCCGAAGGCTGAACTGTTACTATTATTTTCAATTGTACACTATTTTTCCCTAAAATGCAAACCCTCAGTTTAAAAGTTTAAATAAAAGTTTAAGCAAATTTCAAATTTCTATTGTTTTTTGTTGTCTCCCGCTCGATAAGCTTCACGTCAAATATATTTTTCTTCTCGTAAGGTTCCCCATTCACAGCTTTGAGAATAATCTCTGCTGCCAGATGCCCCATCTCCCGAATCGGCTGATGTATGGTCGTCAGCTCTGGAATAAATAATTCGCCGAACCCGACATCATCGAATCCTACAAGCTGAACTTCCTGCGGTATTTTCTTTCCGTGTCTTGCGAACACCTTATATACCGACATTGCTACAATATCATTTCCTGCAACTACCCCGTCAACTTCCGGATACTTCTTAAGAATCTCTTCTGCTGCCCGAAGTCCACTCTCATAATTATAACGACAGTCCACACTCTGTTCTTTAAGATTATATTTTTTACACACATCCAGATAACCTTCGTATCGTCTGCGCCCGCTGGAATAACCAGTCGGCTCTTTCATACAGACAATATTCTTGCTGCCACATTTCACCAGATGCTCTGCTGCCAGACAGCCGCCTTTGTAGTTGTCCGCCTCAATTAATGCATTTTCTTTAAATCCATCAAGCTTGCGGTCAACAAGGACGACCGGTATCGGACAGTCCTCCAACACTTTCCCTGTCTCTGCGCAGTTCGTCATCACAACGATTCCATCTGCCCGGAGCTGATTGAACATCTGAATGTTTACAGCCTCCTTCTCTTCGTCTCCACCCGAACTGCAAAGAAGAATCCGGTATCCGTTCTGATATGCCGTATCTTCCACCGCTTTCGCAAGCTCACTAAAAAACGGGTTTTCAATATCCGGCACGATCATCCCGATCATCTTCGATGACTTCTTATATAAAGCTCTCGCCAGTTCATTTGGTTGAAATCCTGTCTCCTTAATCGCTGCCTCTACGCGTTTTTTCTTCTCTTCATTTACATTTGCAGTTCCATTCATCACACGTGACACCGTTGCCGGAGATACTCCGGCAAGCTTTGCCACTTCTCTTATGCTAGTCAATGATCCGTTCCCCTTAGTCTTACTTTGTAATTAATTCTACCTCGACTGGGATCTCTTTGTCTACTGTTTCTCCATTTAAAATCTTCTGAGCGGTCTCAACTGCTGTTGCACCCATAAGATCCGGTTTCTGTGCTACAGTAGCTGCCATTTTTCATTGCCTACTGTGGACTCTTATTTTGAGCTTCTCTTCCATCTATAATGATCTTTCCAGAAATCTCGGCTGTCCAAATTTCAGTGCAAGATCAATTCTCTCTGTCTCGTCCGAGATCGGAAGTCCGCAGTCCTCGATACAGATTCAGTCTGTGTGCCCCATATAAGAAAGCACTCTTGAAATATCACTATTTAAATACCATGTCTTTTCATGTCTATGTCTATATCTCCTGTCATATTTTATGGATATTTACTTCATTTCCTTTTCAACTTCTTCTGCTGTCGGCATTCCTGTCTGTGCACCGAATTTCTCCGTGGAAAGGCTTGCCGCTACATTCGCATAAGCAAGAGCACTCTTCATATCATCACCTGCTGCAATTCTTACAGAAAATGCCCCATTCAGCGTATCTCCTGCTCCTGTCGTATCCACCACATTTGCCTTTCTTGCAGGTACTGTCAGCACTTCTCCATTTTTCAGGCATGTAGACACTCCTCGGGATCCCTGTGTAATCACAAGCTTCTCCGGATACTTCTTCAAAAGATTTTCTGTACTCAACTCGTCTCCAAAGATCAGCACTGCTTCATGCTCATTTGGTGTCACGTATGTAACTTTGTCGATGATATCCATCGGCACTTCTGCTGCCGGTGCCGGATTCAGTACGACTGGAATATTTTTTTCGTAACAAAACTCTGCGATATAATGAACTGTCTCAAGCGGAATCTCATGCTGAAGAACTACCATGTCATATTTCACCAGTTCATCTTTGATTCCATCCACATAAGCCTTGTCAACTTTCCCATTTGCTCCCGGAACAACAATAATTGTATTGTCACTCTCACCAACTGTAATCATCGCAATTCCTGTCGGCACACCTTCTAAAACCTGGATATGCTCTGTCTTTACGCCAACCTTGTTCAGATTATCTAGCATTCTGCGTCCATTGTCATCATCACCAACACAGCCGAATATCTCAACTTCAGCACCAAGTTTTGCCATAGCAACAGCCTGGTTTGCGCCTTTTCCACCTGGAATATAGCTTAAACTATCGCCCATCAATGTCTCACCCTTAAGTGGAATTCTCTCCGCTATTACGGTCATGTCCGTGTTGATACTTCCTACAACTGCCAGTTTCATAACTCCTTCTCTCCTTTTCTTGTCTTTTTATTTATTCATGTCTTTTTCTCTTCTGTTTGTGAAACGCATTTCTGAAACCCGTTTCATTTATTTATATTATAGTAACAAAAAATACCGCCGTCAATTACGTTTGGTAATTTCAGCGGTATTGCATATTTTCTGCAAAATGTTTTTATGCAACTTGCATATTTTTTTATTATTTTTCTTCTTGAGATGTTTTTATATACTCTTCTACTTCAGAATATATTGTTTCTGCTTCCTGATGTGACACATTTAATTCATCACTGATTTGATTGATAATCTGTTCTTTCTCTGCATGATACTTTTGAGCGGTCTTAACTATTCCAATCGCAATTCCATTTTCCCGACTTTCTTCTCGTTCCATCCTCATATGTTTTTCTTCATCATACTCAAATATGCTCACTCTTAACACCTCTGCTCTATTCTTCCTTAAAAACTCTGCAAGAATACCTTTTTTGATACATTCGTCAATTGCTTTTTCCACTGCTTCCGGGAATGGTATTTGCTGCTGATATTTGCGAACTGCATCCACAAATTTCACATATTGATATAATGTCGGACTTTTTTCTACCATTTCCTCATTATATCCAGGATTTATATTTATGAATCGGATCCTCAGTTCTAAATCCAATTCTTCAGATTTACTTTCATAAGCATCTGATAAACGCAAAACACTCTGTTCCGGCATCTTGTCTGTTCCATTATAGAATACTACAAATCTTGGTTCTGGTATCTTAATCAACTTCCGTCCATACAGATTATCCCCAAATACATACGCCATATAAACGCAAGCCACATATGCCAGATTCCGTAATGGCATGTTAGGATTCGGCGTTGATTGATGTTCATATAAAACCAGCTGTGTTCCCAATATAAATGACACATCATTCTTCATACCTAAATAAACTGCATTTTCCAACGTTGTTATAATCAGTTCGTCTGGATTATCGTACGAAGTTCCATTCATAGCGTTGTAAACTTCCAGTGCTACTTTGGGTTCCTTCAGCAACATTCGGAACACCCGGTCTTTGTACTCGCGATTTGGATATCCAAATACTTGTGCCATTTTCTTAAAGGCTTTTTCCATATTTTGTGAGATTCTTCTGTTATCCGTTTTTCTGTCCCTTACTGCCTTCATACTTTTTGTCATTCAGTATCCTCCTTCTTCTGTGTTCGAAAGGACTCTCCTCCTGACTGTTTCTAAGTTTTCTAAGAATCCCTTCTGCTTGTTCATCGTGGTAATTCAAGCATTGAAAATTCCTAGAAAATATATTGAAAATAGAAATGGTACAAACCTTCAAGATCTTGGAAATATAATGCTTGAAAAGATTGTACCATAGTTGATATATCATGTCTAGATATTTTTTACAAATTAATATAGTCGGAATTGTAGCTAGACTTTGTATTTATAAATCTCCAGAAAAGCAAAAAAATTCCCCTGAATTGCACAAAAAAGACCGTCCCTTTTGGAACGGCCTTTAAAAATCTGAAATTTGAAATTATTTAAGGTTAACCTCTGCACCCTCAGCCTCAAGTTTAGCTTTGATGTCCTCAGCTTCTGCTTTGGAAGCACCCTCTTTAACTACCTTTGGAGCTCCGTCTACTAACTCTTTAGCTTCTTTCAGTCCAAGACCTGTGATCTCACGAACTGCTTTGATAACTTTAACTTTAGCTGCACCAGCGGATACAAGCTCTACGTCGAACTCATCTTTCTCCTCTGCTGCTCCACCCTCTGCTCCAGCTGCTGCTACTACAACACCTGCTGCTGCGGATACGCCAAATTCTTCTTCACAAGCTTTTACAAGATCATTTAACTCTAATACAGATAACTCTTTGATAGCATCGATAAATTCTGCTGTTGTTAACTTTGCCATTTTATTTTCCTCCATTTTTAACATTTTTATTATGAAATAGTTTTATGTCCGTCTCTGTGAGATCAGACAGGGGCGAGTATTATCTACTCTTACTCCTCTGTTGCAGCTTCTTCTGCTGCTGGAGCTGCTTCACAAGCCTCAGCTCCACCCTGCTCTGCGATCTGATTAAGTACACGAGCAAGATTTGTAATAGGTGATTGTAAGCTTCCAAGCAATTTGGAAATAAGTACGTCTCTTGATGGAATCTTAGCTAACTCATTAAGAGCGTTCACATCATAAAGAGTGCCTTCTACAACACCTGCTTTTAACTCAAGAGCCTTAGCATCTTTTGCGAAATTGCAAATGATTCTTGCCGGAGCTGTTGCATCGTCTTTAGAAATTGCGATAGCGCTTGGTCCTTCCAAGTGCTCATCTAAAGCAGCGAAATCAGTTCCTTCAAAAGCTCTCTTCATCATTGTGTTCTTACAAACTTTGTAGATTACACCTGCTTCTCTGAGCTGTTTACGAAGAGCTGTGTCCTCAGCAACAGTCAGTCCACGGTAGTCAACTAATACAACACTTGCTGCATCTTTGATGTCCTCTGCAATAGCCTGTACTACTGGTTGTTTTAATTCAACTTTTGCCACGAATGGTGCACCTCCTTATTAGATTTTGGGTTATACACCGCCGATAGATATAAAATAAAACCTCTATATCCTAAGACAATAGAGGTTTGCAAATCATACATTTTGTATCGATCATCCCTCGGTAGGCGTCCTTGTATTCTGTCCTTACGTGCATCGCACACCTACTGTCTTCGGCAGTCCTTGAATAGATTATCATACACTCTTGCGTTTGTCAACTATTTTTTCGTATTAAATATCCTTTTTTGGTTATTTTTTCACACCAAAAAAACTCCCCAGAAAGATTTCTCTTTCTGGGGAGTCCATATTTCTGTATGAATTCAGAAATGCTTATGCCAGCTTCATTGGGTTGATCTTTACACCAGGTCCCATTGTAGAAGTAAGAGTTACAGTCTTAAGGTACTGTCCTTTTACTGCTGCCGGTTTAGCTTTATTGATTGCATCGATCAGCGTCTGGAAGTTGTCTGCAAGCTGCTCTTCGGTAAAGGAAGCTTTACCTACTGGTACATGGATAATGTTTGTCTTGTCAAGTCTGTACTCAATCTTACCAGCTTTGATATCCTGGATTGCTTTTGTAACGTCCATTGTTACTGTACCAGCCTTCGGGTTAGGCATGAGACCTTTTGGTCCAAGTACACGTCCGAGACGTCCAACAACACCCATCATATCTGGTGTAGCTACAACTACGTCGAATTCGAACCAGTTCTCGTTCTGGATCTTTGGAATGAGCTCGTCTCCGCCTACGAAATCTGCTCCAGCAGCTTTAGCTTCCTCAGCTTTAGCGTCTTTAGCAAATACAAGGATACGAACCTTTTTACCTGTTCCGTGTGGCAGTACAACTGCTCCACGAATCTGCTGGTCAGCGTGACGTCCGTCACAACCTGTTCTGATATGAGCCTCGATTGTCTCATCAAATTTTGCTACTGCAGTTTTTTTAACCAATGCTACTGCGTCTGCTACATCATAGAGTGTTCCTCTGTCGATAGCTTTTGCAGCCTCAACGTATTTCTTTCCTCTTTTCATTATAAATAACCTCCTAGTGGTAATGTCGGGATAACCCTCCCACATCCATTTACTTCAGTTTCATCATTATCAAGGAAATTCTTTTCGTCAGGTTCGTCCGCGCGCACACCGCGCTTGGCCTCGCCCGTCTTAAAGAACAACCAGGGACTAGTCTACTACAGTTACTCCCATAGAACGGCATGTTCCAGCGATCATGCTGGCAGCTGCCTCTACAGTTGCTGCGTTCAGGTCTGGCATTTTTGTCTTAGCAATCTCCTCTACCTGAGCTTTTGTGATTGTAGCAACTTTATTCTTATTCGGAACACCAGATCCTGATTTGATGTTGCATGCTTTCTTGATCAGAACTGCTGCCGGTGGTGTCTTTGTGATGAAGCTAAAGCTTCTATCGTTGTAAACTGTGATAACTACAGGGATGATCATATCTCCCTGATCTGCTGTCTTAGCGTTGAACTGCTTTGTGAATTCAACGATGTTTACACCGTGCTGTCCAAGAGCTGGTCCAACCGGTGGTGCCGGAGTTGCTTTGCCGGCAGGAATCTGTAATTTAATATAACCTTCTACTTTTTTTGCCATTTCAATTACCTCCTTGTGGTAATGGCGGAACCATACGGCCCCTCCCACGTTTCGTATTTACGTTACACTCGTTTAATTTCTGCGAAACTAATTTCAACCGGTGTTTCGCGACCGAACAGCTCAACATTGATTGTAACACTCTGCTTCTGCGCGTTCATAGCCTGGATCACTCCGACTGTATCTGCCCACGCACCGGCAACAACCTGTACGGTGTCACCGACTTCAAAGTCTACTACAATGTTGTCCTGCTGAATTCCAAGTGGTGCCATCTCTGCATCTGTAAGCGGTACCGGCTTAGATCCCGGACCTACAAATCCTGTCACACCTCTTGTGTTACGCACAACATACCAGGTATCATCATTCATAATCATATGAATCAATACATATCCCGGAAACATCTTCTTCTGAGATACCTTCTGCACTCCGTTCTTAAGTTCAACAACGTCCTGCAGCGGAACTCTGACTTCAAGGATCTGATCCTCCAGATGTCTGTTCTCAACCGACTTATCAATGTTGGCTTTTACTTTGTTCTCATACCCGGAATAGGTATGAACTACATACCATTTTGCTTCTGACATAAACTCACCTTTCCTGCTCGTTAGTGTCTAGCCCAGATTGACCAGAATGTCAATTCCATGCTGAGCCAGGAAATCAACTAATGCGATGATTGCTCCCAGCACTACGGATACGGAAACTACTGCCGCCGTCTCTTTTACAAGTGTCTGCTTGTCTGGCCAAATGATTTTCTTAAACTCTGCGTCAAGACCTTTGAACCAGTTCTTCTTCTGAGTCTTTTGAGATTTCTCACTCATGACGTACACACTCCTTTACGACTATTTTGTCTCCTTGTGCAATGTGTGTGACTTACAGAACTTGCAGTACTTCTTAGTCTCCATGCGCTCAGGATGAGTTTTCTTATCCTTAGTCATGTTGTAGTTACGCTGCTTGCATTCTGTACATTCTAATGTGATTCTTGTACGCACAACTTCCACCTCGCTTTATATTTCTTTGTTAACTTGTTGCTTGGTAGCTTGCGAGGCTACCTAGTTTTTAGGCATAAAAAAAAGACCTACTTCCATTCGCTAGGATAGTGTACCATACTGCGAGATAAAAAGCAAGCCTTTTTTCTTTTGACATTTCGTACCCGTTAAATAAAAAAGTAAATTCCACATTGGGCTGAATCTAGTCTTACACTCTATTCTATGATCCCAAGCAGCCAGTCTCTTGCATTTATACGTCGGATTCCATCGTACTGCTCTTCCGGCTCTTCATCCATCGTCAGAATCATTTTCGGATAGTGATCCCGGATTGCCTGAAGCGGGCGCAATTCTCTCTGTAATATTTTTTCATCATGTACGGATAACGCGACCTGATAATAAATCATTTCCTGACTTTTCTGTGCCACAAAGTCCACTTCAAATGTATCGATCTTACCAACATAAACTTCATAGCCACGCCGCAATAGTTCCAGATACACAATATTTTCCAGAATATGTCCTGCATCTACCTGTCTGTTTCCCAACAGCATATACCGCAGGCCGATATCTACGACATAATATTTTTCGAGCGTTTTTAAATATTGCTTTCCTTTTATATTATAGCGCTTTGCCTGATAAATAATATAGCTTTCACTGAAGGCTTCCAGATATTTTTCTACCATTCTCGTATCAATCTTTCTGCCATCTGAAGTCATCGTATCTGCAATCTTTTTGGACGACAATGGATTCCCGATATTGTCAAATACAAAGCGCAGCACGCTTTTTAGCATCATCGTATCTGTTACTTTCTTCCTGCTGACAATATCCTTCACAACAATCGTATTGTAAATACCTTCCAGATATTCCCGGATCTGCTCCGGCTGATTTTTCAGCTCCAGCGTATACGGAAATGAACTGTTCTGCAAATATTCCGCATATTTGATTCCTCTGTCATTCATACTTCCCGTACTCTCCACATATTCCTTGAACGACAGTGGAAGCATCTCAATCTGCACATATCTGCCTGAAATCATGGTCGCAATTTCACTGGACAACATATACGCATTAGAACCGGTCACATAAATATCTACATACTCCTTTATATACAAGCTGTCCAGTACCTTCGGAAAATTTTCGACATTCTGTATCTCATCCAAAAAAATATATGTCATTTTTCCTTCTATCAATCGTTCTTTCAAATAGGCATATAGCTTTTTATAATCCGTCAATTCTTCATAATCTAAATCTTCAAAATTAATTGCGATTATCTGGTTTTCGTCGATTCCCTGATTTTTCAAATAATTCTGATATATTTTCAAAAGCATAGACTTTCCACAGCGGCGTACCCCGGTCACAATTTTTATGATCCGCTTATCTTTCCACGAAATCAATTTATCCAGATATTCTTTTCTTTCTACAATCATGATATCACCTCTTTTTTACATTATAATGTATCTTTTATTTAAAAATCAATACTTTTTACTATAAATGGTAAAAACTTTTTATTTCGCATTAGTTTTTGCCATTCTTTGCTATTTGCGAAACAATATTTTATTTTCTTCCTATTATATGTTGTAAATATTTTTCTATGCAAAAGCCCCTGTAAGATTTTCTCGTTCTTACAGGGGCTCTATCTTCTTATTATATGATGTTGGGGCAAAAACCCCAACTATGATGCCTGCGGATTGTTCTGTTCTTTGCACTCCCACACCTCGCAGCAAGAATGCCTCGGCATTCTTGAATTATCTTATTTTGCTCCAAGCAGTTTCTCTACGCTGACAAGTTTTACACTGAGTACAAAGATTTCTGATGCCTGTGCAAGTTCCTCAACTGTCGGGAAGGAAGGTGCAATACGGATATTGCTGTCTTTTGGATCCTTTCCGTATGGGAATGTTGCTCCGGCGCCTGTCATGATCAGACCAGCTTCTTTTGCTTTTGCCACAATTGCCTTTGCACAGCCATCCATTGAATCGAAAGAAATAAAATATCCGCCGAGTGGCTTTGTCCATGTTCCGATTCCAAGTCCGCCAATTTCTTTCTCCAGAACATCTTCAACCTTTTCGAATTTCGGACGAAGGATAGCGGCATGTTTTCTCATATGTTCATACATTCCCGGCATATCTTTAAAGAATCTTACATGGCGGAGCTGGTTCAGCTTGTCATGTCCGATTGTCTGGAACTTCATAAAGCTCTTCGCATCTTCGATATTCGCTCTGGATGCAGCAAGTGCTGCAATTCCGGATCCAGGGAAAGAAACCTTGGATGTGGAAATAAATTTGAATACCATATCCGGATTGCCTGCTTTGATACATTCATTTAACAGTTCAAGGATAACGTCTCTCTTGTCATCATAAAGATGATGGATTGAATATGCATTATCCCAGAAGATACGGAAGTCTTTTGCTGCCGGTTTCAAGTGTGCAAATCTTCTGACTGTCTCATCAGAGTAAGATACACCTGTCGGGTTAGAATACTTCGGTACGCACCAGATTCCTTTGATTGCAGGATCTTCTGCCACCAATTTCTCTACCATATCCATATCCGGACCTGTCGGAAGAAGCGGTACATTGATCATTTCAATTCCAAAATACTCTGTAATCGCAAAATGTCTGTCGTATCCCGGAACCGGACATAAGAATTTTACTTTATCTAATTTGCACCATGGTGTGCTTCCCATGATACCATGAGTCATAGCTCTTGATACTGTATCAAACATTACATTCAGGCTGGAGTTTCCGTAAATCAGAATATTTCTCTCTGGCACTTCTGACATATCTGCCAGTAATTTTCTTGCCTCTGTAATTCCATCCAGAACACCGTAGTTACGGCAGTCTACTCCATCAGAGCTTACCAGGTCACTGTCCCCATTCAGCACGTCCATCAGACCATTACTCAGATCCAGCTGTGCTTTTGACGGTTTACCACGGGACATATCCAAATGTATTCCTTTTGCTTTCACTTCTTCGAATTGTTTCTCTAACTGACCTTTTAACTTTTTCAGCTCTTCTTTCGTCAACTTGCTATACGGTTTCATACGGCATTCCTCCTGCTTTTTATGTTATCTTTTTCGCTATATGCTATTTTACCAAAATTTGAAGAAATTACAACATAAACTTGCATTTTCTACTAATTTTATAAAGAAAATGCTTATTTTTTCGTCTCCATATGCATTTCGCCGATATCATTCCGTCATTTACTGCATTCTCGCACTGAGCATGGCCGCTTACGGCATAATTCTTATTCGCGCGAGTGCGCATCCTGCTGGAGTTTTTTTGTATAATAGGAAATGTAAGTTCCTATTGTATAATAAGAAGACAGCCATCCTGCACTTCTGCGCAAAACGACTGTCTTCTTAATTTATATCCATTCTTATTATAGGCGTACTCTCAAATTCTCATCTTTAGGCAGGCATATTTGCAATGTTTTACTCTGCTGCCTCTTCTCCGGCATAAGCTGCAAATACAGACTCGATACTGCTGTCGCAGGATTTCTGATTAGCCTCTTTACCAATGTAGAATCTTGTCTCTGGATCCTGCGTATATGTCAGCTCAGCCCATGCTTTGATCGGTGCTGTAAATCCGTCAGCGTCCTTAGCATCTTTGTTGAATGCGAACAGGAATGGCTCCTGGATCAGCGCTGTACCGTCAGACATAGAATGTGCAACTTCAAGGTTTGTAAGTGCACCCTTTACAAGGTCTGTGTACATCAGGTTCACGATTGCATTTTCATCAAGAATATTCATAGACTGCTTGTATCCCCAACGTCCTGTTGTCACATCTCCGTCCACCTGCGGATCATAAAGATATACGCGAACGTTATTCTTTACTGCATAGTCATTCACTCTTGAGATAACGGCACGTGTTTTCTCATCTCCGGCGCCGCCGATCATAACCATTGCATTTCCGTCTTCATTCAGAAGCCATTTCAGCTGTCTGTATGTTACCGGATATACATTGATCTGCTGGTCTGCTGAGAAGATTTCGCTTCCATAGCTGTTAAATACATCGCGCAAGTGATCTGTTTTTGAATATGTAGAAAGTTCAATATTGTTATTTTTGATAAAATCGAACATCTCTTTTACACTTGCATCATACTCATCCGTAATATAATCACGGATCTGGTTACCATTCTCATCAAGAACCGGATTTCCGTCATCATCGAATCTCTTTGTGTAGACTCCCTTTGAATCACGCTCAACCATTTTCTCAAATGCATACATGATTGGGCAGGAAGTGCTTCCGTTTCCGGAGTTGCTGTAATCTACTTTGTTGTCTTTGTTGTATACAAATACGATCGGCTGCTGAAGTCTTCCAACCGTAACCTCTTTGCCATCTGCATTTGTATAAGAAAGTGCTGTTGCATGTGTAGATGGATACTCTACCCAGTCATCTAAGTTTGTCAGATATCTGGAAACCATCTCACCATACATATAGTTCAGCTTTGTTCCAGGTGTTGTCTTCTCATTAGACATACGAACGAATAAAGATCCGTCATCACCATTGTTGATGTTAAAGTCATAAGAGTATACTGTATCAATACCGTACTCTTTTGCATATTTGTTGATAAACGGGCTCATTGCACGGCTATTATGGCACCATGATCCGCTAAGCTGAATCATGTAGTTTCCTTCACTGCCAAGAATGTCGATAAGTTGATCGTACGTAATATCCTGGAATACGATATCTTTGTCTTCAAATGTATCGATTCCGTCCTGACGATCTTCGTCAGCTCTTGAATGTGCATTAAAATCTCCATATGCATATTCTTTTTCAAAATCATAATCCGTAGAAGAAAGGCTTGTCTGACTCTCAAGCTTATCAGCCTTATCAGCTTTGTTTTCTGTTGTTGCCTGGCTGCTTCCACATCCTGTTATCATTCCGACTGTCATTACCGCAGCAAGAACAGCCGAGATCATTTTTCTTTTCATCATTAAATCTCCTCTCTGTCTTCCTAGCACATCGGAACGGATACTTCTTCATCAGATCCGCCAGATCCACCTGTTGAAGTATATTCTTTTTCCAGTTCTGTGAGGTCCGCATAGTTTGGTACCATACTTGTCTGATCAGCACTCAGATAGCTGTCTACGACTTCGCGTGCCTCTGTTACAAATTTCTTAATATCATCAGAAGTATATCCTTCCGGTACTTTTCTTGCATCTGCAACACTGGCAGCTTTGATTGCCAGACGTGCATACTCAATTTTAGCAGCATCGAAATTTTTCATATCTTCTTTATTCACTTTTTCCTGCAGGTCCAGGTTTTTGTCGAGTGCGTTGTAGTACTCCACTGCACGGTCGATCTTTGCCTTGCAATCTTCGGAGTAAGTAACCTCTCCAATTTCTTCAATAGCTTCGTTCGTTCTTGTAACAGAAGCTTTTGCTGAGAATGCTGAGAGGCCAAGACATACAACTGCAGCTACGATTAATGCGATGGTTGATTTTTTCATGATTTACGCCTCTCCTTTCTCTAATTTCTCGTCCTCTTTTGCAAATACTTCGTCATTCAGAAGTCCGTTCTGACGAGCTACAACTGCTGCACATACGCTGGCATCTGTAACATTTGTAAGAGTACGTACCATGTCTGTAATGTTGTTGATTGGAATCAAAAGTACAACTGCTGCGATCGGCAGATTCACTGCGCTGAACAGAGATACTGCTGTGATAACTCCAACTCCCGGCATTCCAGCGCTTCCAAGGGAAAGTACCAGACACATAAAGCACATAACAAGGTACTGGCTTACGCCCCAGCTCTGTCCTGTTGCATTAAGGTAAAACATTGCAAGAAGAATTGGCCATACACATGTACATCCTGCCATACCGATTGTTGTTCCAAGAGGCGCTGTAAAGTTTGCGACCTCCTCATCAACACCAACTTTACGGATCAGTCTGTCGATTGTGATCGGCATTGTTCCAACACTACTTGTTGTTGTAAATGCTGTTGCCTGTGCGTCAAATGTTTTCTTAAAGAACTTCAGCGGATTGACCTTGGCAAATGATTTCAAGATTACCGCATTGACAACATATGACTGGATAAGACATGCAACAAACACCATCACAACAAGAAGTACGAGCTGTACCAGCGCCTCTTTGTCGCTTAAGAGCTGACTTGCAGAACATGCTGTCAGGCAAAGCACTGCGTATGGTGTAAGATCAATCACATATGCAAGAATGTTGAAAATGACCTTTTTAACTGCCTCAATCAGTTTCTTGATCACAAGAACTTTATCTTCCCCCTCTTCTGAAGAAATGCTTACATAAGCAACTGCAACTGCAACCGCAATAATGATGATCGCAACAATATTATCTGCTGCCAGATCTGCTGCGATATTGCTTGGAACCAGATTCAGAAGAATGGTATCAAAAGATGTTTTCATCTCCTGATAAGCGCTCAGTGTAGCGTCTGTGACACTGGAAATGTCTGCAAACACTGCTCCTGCTCCTTTACCAATATTAGTCACTGCTCCGACAACAAGTGTAACAACAATGGCTGTTACAGATGTTATAAGAAGCCAGAATACTGATTTCGTTCCGATTTTTTTCATCTTCTCTTTATCGTTCAGAGAAATCAGTCCTGAAATAACCGATACTAAAATTACCGGTGCTACCAAAGCTTTGATCAGTTTTACATAAGCCTGTCCAATTAAATTCAGCCACACAAGGTATGTGTTCCCCTCTGAAGCAAATACTACCCCAATGACAGCACCAATGACCATACTGATCAGAATTACAACTGTCCAGTTCACTCTGTACGCGATCCAGTTCAGTGCTTTAAAAGAAAGCAGAGCGATCATAAGTACAAGAAGAGCTATCCAGTTTACACTTAAAAGTGCATCCATTTTGAAAAACCTCCTTTTTCTTCTCCTTTAGATTAGAAATACTTATAGTTACTGATAAGGAATTCTATTTCCTTATAAAAATGTATATCCCCGCCTTCCATCTGTCATATTGTTTCAGGCAGTCACATACAAATCCCGAATAATCATACATCTGATATCCTTCATTTGTCCAATAAAGATTTTTGATAAAAGCATCTCTATATATTCTTTTTTTCAATAAAGCTTTCCCTTTGTATGTCTTGTATATTTCGGTGAAAATGTTGTATACTTCATTTGTACGAAACTACAATATATTTTCAGCAAAATCACAGGAGGCAGACACGAAACATGTTTAAATTTTTCAAAAAAATTTATAAACCACTGTTCTGTTTTTGTCTGTGTTTTTTCTCTGTCTTTGTCCTGATTGGCTGCTCAGGCGGTCAGACCAATGATACATCTTCCGGAAAGAAAAGCGGGAAACGAAGTTCTGCTCTTCACCAGGAGATGGCAATTGGAAGTGAAGCACCGGATTTTACCGCCAAGTTGAATAACGGCGAAACTTTTACCCTCTCCGATAAGAAAGGACAGGTTATTCTTTTGAACTTCTGGGCAACCTGGTGCAGCAACTGCGTCAAGGAAATGCCCGCCATCGAGAAGCTTTATGAAGAGTATGGTGACCAGATTGTAATTGTCGGAGTAAATGTAGGCGAAGATGAAGATACTATTGATACATTTATCGAGGCAAAGAATTATTCATTTCCGGTTGCCTGCGACACCGAAAGCAATATCAGTAATCTTTATCCGAGTGCCGGTATCCCCTATACAGTTATAGTAGGAAAAGACGGACTTGTTACCGAGACATTTCTCGGAGCAAAAGATGCAGACAGCCAGTACACGAAGCTGCGCCGTGCTTTACAGGAAGCTTACGAAGCAAACTAATTCACGACAGACTCCAGATTCACAAGCAATTTAGATAGTCTGGCTCAAGTCCGATGAATCTAAAGCCGGTTTAAACACACATGAATTCAGACCGCACAAAGCAAGCAGTACACTTAGCACTTTATCTCAGTCGAGAAGACTCCCACCTCTTCAGGTGGTGAGTAATAGCAAATTTGTCTCAGTGGGAGTTAGGTCTCCGACTGAGATAAACGCTCCGCGAGGATGCGCAGTGATTCTGATAGGAATATGTCAGCTTTGCTGACCAGAATCACGCGCCAAGTCTCACGGATGTTCGACTTGAATATTTTGCAAACCCGTATAGCAGACAGGAAAAAATTAAAAAAAAGAAAGGAGTTACACATGAAAGTTGTAATGTATGGAACAAAAGCATGCCCGGACTGCGTCGAGGCAGAAGAAATTTTAAAAGAGAAAGGAATCCAATATCTGTATATGGAATTTTCCGACAATATCGGATATCTGAAACGTTTCCTCACACTCCGCGACACAAACCCGATCTTTGATGAAGTAAAGGAAAACCACTGGGTCGGCGTTCCTTGCTTCCAGTTCCAGGACGGAAGCCTGTCACTGGACATCGACGAAGTCGTAAAACGGGCAGAGGAAGAAGTTTAAATAAATCCACATTTACCTCTTAATAATAAACGCTGCCAACAAAAAAAGAACGAAAAGCATGCTTATTCTAATACTTTTCGTTCTTTTTTCTCTATCACTATTCAAAAAATCTATCATGACTTAGCGAACGCAGTTGCCGTCACGGATATAAGAATCAGTATACAGCCTGCCATCGACGAAAGACTTGCACTCTCATACAGGACTAAAATCCCCACGATCATACTGGTCACCGGTTCAAATGTACTTAAAATTGCCGCATCCTGGGCTCCCACATACTGTACGCCATACTGAAAAAATCCCACTCCAATAAATGCTGCGCCAAGGGACAGAACAAACGCTGCGATCCATGTGTTTACATTCATATGAAGTACAAAACTTCCCGATACTTTTCCAATCAAAAATACCATAATGGAGCCAACAATATTCATATAAAATATCATCTTCATAGCAGGGATATCCTGCAGCCCGCCCACTTCCAGATATAATATGTAAAATGCATACGTCATTCCGGATATAAGCGCAAAAACAAATCCCATCAACTTTGCCTCACCGCCGCTTCCTGCATAGGACAGGAAAATACCGATCATGCACAGACCAACACACACAATTTTCAGCTTAGGCACACGTCTTCGTAGGAATATCAGACTGCCAAGCAACACAAAAACCGGATATCCAAAATGAATGACCGTCGCCATACCTGACGGCATATAATCGTACGCACTATACAAAAGAAGCGCTGTGATGCCATAGCCAAACACCGTCACACACAAAATCTTTTTTCCTTCCTCCACAGATAGCTCCATCGGAACTTTCCGCACTTTCAGGTAAATGTACAACGGAATGATTGCCAGGGCAAACCTTAAAAATAATGCTCCCACTATCGTGCTTCCATCCGCGCAGATCACTTTCACAAGCAATGGCATAAAACCAAAGTAGACTGCGGACAGCAATAAATATATGAATCCTTTTACTCTTGTATTCATCAGCTCAGTTTCTTTTCCTTTTCATTATACTGTGCCAGCTTACTGTCATCCATCTCCCACAGCCAACGCCCACCGTCACACATAGACAAATCCGGGCAGTCACCTCTTACATAGGCATAAATCGGCGGCTCGTCTTTATATTTTTCAATCGCCTCTGTCAGCTTCTCGATCATATGTGGTGCATCTTTCGGAGCTTTCCCTTTCACACGAAGTTCCAGGAAGTCATTAAATCCATCATAAAGCATTTGATGTCCGTCCGGTCCTTCTTTCAGAAGCTCAATCAATGTACGCTCTTCTTCCATATTTTCCACTTCATCTGCCGGAATAAATGCTCCGGATTTGATATCTTCATAAAGTGCAACCTGATTATGAAGAAATAAAGAGAAGTTAACAATACGATCCGGCTGCGTCTTGTTCAGGAACTCTGCCAGAGCGATTGCATTTTCCTGACCTCTGCCTTTACCGGCAACACCAGACATAACATGTGCATCAAAAATCAATCCGACTCTTTGGATTCTTGCGATTTCTTTATACGCCTGATCCTGGGTATGCTCTTTTCTCATAAACTTCAACACATCATCCAGACCACTTTCAATCCCCAGATATAAATGTCTCACCTTGCGGTCATATAATTCCTGAAGTTCCTCATCACTTTTCAGCCGGATACTTGTTACAGTCGCATCCATGTTGATCATCTGACAATCCGGAAAATATTTATCGATCAAATCAAGTATCGCACGCAGTCGGTCCATTTTCAGTCCAAATGCATTACCATCTCCAAGAAATATCTTTCTTGGATTTCCTCCCAGATTCTTCACTCGTTGCAGTTCCTCTTCGACCTGCTCAAGCGGCAGCTCACGATATTTTAAATCTCTGAACAGATTACAGAATTTACATTTATTATAAGAGCAGCCGACCATGACCGGCAGCATGTAAGATGCACGTTCCATTGGCGCACGACAAATTCTACCTTCATATTCCATACCATTACCTCCAATTCAACCTACTACTTTTAAATCCGTAAGATTCCACCTTCTTGAGTGCATACATATTACACTTATCCACAGGTATTCATATTGTACCAAATCGCTGGCGCGATGGCTAGCGTTACGTACAATAAGGTCGCCACTTTTTTTTCAAAAATAAAAGTAGCAGTTTTTTTGTATATGTTATATTGTTAAGTTACCACACTCAAACAATTACACACAAAAGAACTGCTATGCTTATGTTATCATGTTTTTTTATTCTTAACAATTACATATCTGATTTTTTTATTCGTCCGCCTCCCTTTAGGTGTTTGTTTTTACTTTTTTTATTACAAACATCATTTATTTTAGGAGGTTCATTATGGACAAATATTTTAATTCTTACAGAGAGATGATTTCTCTCCGTGGTCTTACCGACCATACAATCAAAAGTTACTCTACAT
>NZ_ATVU01000045.1:0-15176 GCF_000420885.1 Dorea sp. AGR2135
TAAGAAAAAACTACTGGGGCTTTTTTTCGTGCCTAAATTTTTCAGCCAATAACTGCGGGCGTATCCCGGCAGGATAAAGGCGGAGCAGGCATGATCCTAAACAGAGGTCCTCCTTCTGGATTTGAAACGAGCAACAAGATTTCAAATTCAGGAGGAACGGATATGTATATTGAACACCCATATTTTTATGAAGGAAAGTACTACGCAAATATTGATGGAGAAATGATCGAGATTACAAAAGAAGTTGCGTATGCGATGAACAATTTTTACAGAAGCAGCAAGGCAAAAAAGTTGAGATTAAGAACGAGCTGGGAGTTCATATCTTTCAATGAAAGACAAAAGACTGTACGTGAATATATCAAGAAGATCAAAATATCGAATGATTATGTTGAAATTGAGTATAATGATCTTTTGACACGACAGTAAATTACATTTCTATAGTTAATACATCGCAAGGGGATACATCTTCTTGCGTGTAAAATTTCATATATCTTATTCAAGATAATTACCCTATTGGATAAAGGAAATTTCAAAATTTCCACTATAATACATTATCCCAACCACATATCTTATTGATGAACAGGGGATTATTATAAAGGCAAATGATAAAGTCAAGGCGGCAGATGATCCTGAAAATATGCTTAAGGAATTAGATTAATGAAGATAATATTATCCCCTGCTAAAAAGATGATTACAGATACTGACAGCATAGCATCGGATGGATTGCCTGAATTTATTGAAAAGACGATAGAGATACAAAGTTGGTTGAAAAGTAAGTCAAAAGAAGAACTGAAGACTATCTGGAAATGTAATGACAAAATTGCAGAACAGAACTTCAATAGATTGGAAAACATGGATCTTTATCATTTACTTACTCCAGCTGTTTTATCATATGAAGGAATTGCTTTTCAATATATGGCTCCATCCGTGTTTGAGGACAGTCAGTTCGAGTATGTACAAAATCATTTGAGAATAATATCTGCATTTTATGGTGTGTTAAAACCAAGGGATGGTGTGACGCCTTATCGTTTGGAAATGCAGGCGAAGGTTGGAATAGGAGAAACAAAAAATCTGTATGAGTACTGGGGAGATTTATTATACCGCTCAGTGATTGATAACAGCAGGATTATAATCAATCTGGCATCGAAAGAATACTCTAAGTGCATAGAAAAATATCTGACACGACAGGATAGATACATTACGATTACATTTTGTGAGTTATCAGGAGATAAACTGGTGACAAAAGGTACATATGCTAAGATGGCCCGTGGTGAAATGGTTAGGTTCATGGCTGAAAACAGAATTGAAAATCCTGAGGATATTAAGAAATTTGATAGACTAGGCTATTCATTCCGCTCTGATTTATCATCAGATGCAGAATATGTTTTTGAACGGAAAAAAATGATGATTGAATGATTATTTTAAACCCTGTGTTCAAATTGACTTTTATGTCCTCGTATTGTAAACTATGACTAGTTGCCACTAACCATATAAAAGCGTCATCTGGAGGTGTATCAGCTACGACAGAACTTCAATGTTTAAAGCAAGATAAGAAAATTCCGGGCAAGGAGCCTTTTATTACTTATGTAGATTATCAGGCGGGCGATGCCCCTGCTGATATGTGGGTATATGATATTTTTTCGGGCGTACAGTTAATGGTGGTTGATTTTGCTATCGAAAGCTGTTTTCGTGGAAGCGGAAAAGAAAATGTGATTGGAATTAATCATTGCGAAAAAGGTAGATATGAGTGCGCTTTCGATAATAAGAGCTATATCTATTTAGGAGAAGGAGATATTGCGATTAACAGTCAACTGCATCCTCCGGTTGCTTCTTCTTTTCCTTTAAAATATTTTTACGGCTCTACCATTCTGCTTTTTCCGGAAATCATGAAAAGGGGACACGAATTACAGGCTTTTCAAATCAGCGCAGAGAAAATAGTTGAAAAATATTCTCTCAATACAGAATGCCATGTATATCGCCGGAATGCGGAAATAGAGCATGTATATCAGGAGTTATATGCACATTTGACACTTCCGCATCCATCGTTGCCATTTTTGAGATTAAAGGTGTTGGAGCTGCTTTATCATTTTCAGTCAAAGCAAATTGTTTTTGAAGAAAATCGGGAGTATCTTTCAGGGGCAACTGTGGAGCGTATTAAACATGTAAAAGAGCATTTACTGCAGGACATGACGCAGAGAACAAATTTGAAGGAGTTGGCTTTGGAACATGGTTTAAGCCTGACACAGTTAAAAGATGGCTTCCGGCAGGTGTACGGAGAATCTCCTTATGCATATTTGCGGAATTACAAAATGCATCAGGCTGCACAATTACTGCGTCAGACCGATCAGAAAATCAGTGAGATTGCATTGATGATGGGATATGAGAATCCGAGTAAGTTTTCAGAAGCATTTTATGCCGTTATAGGATATAAACCCAATGCTTATCGTAAGGCACAAAAATTAAATACTACCATATAGCCAAAGTAATTAACTAAAGCCCAAAAAGTGATGCTGTCTTTTGACATCATCACTTTTTGGCTTTTCGGAGCATTTTTGCGATTTGTTGGCTTTTTAGAGTAGAAGCAAATCTGGATAAATGCTACAATACAAGAGTTAGTTGAGACTAATAAACAATAATAAAAAGGTAGGTATCTATATGAAAACAAAACTTACGACAAAAGATTTAATTGCCGCAGGTGCTTTCGGCGCCATTTATCTGGTGGTTCTGACCGTCCTGTCATCGGTGGTTCTGCCCGTTGTTCCGGTTCTCTTTTTAGCAACTCCCCTGATTGCCGGTATCGTTCTGGGTACAGTATACATGCTGTATGCGGCAAAGGTTCCCAAGAAAGGTGCAATCCTGATATTGGCTGTGCTGGTGGGACTAATCACTTCTATGTCAACATTTTATCCGCTGCTGTTTTCCGTTATCTGGGGAATTCTTGCGGAAGTAATCGCATCCAGAAAAGAGAGAAGATCTGCTGGTATGCTGGCTGCAAGCTATGTCGTATTCAATATGACTTCAATGGGACCGTTTTTTGCAATTATTGTAGCAAAGGAAGCGTTTCTGGAGAATTGTGCAACCTATTATGGCGCGGATTATGCCGCAGCATTGGATGCCCTGACACCTGATTGGATTGTTGCGGTTCTGATCGCCTTTGCACTGTTCGGCGGTCTGCTGGGAGGTCTCCTTGGAAAGCGCATTCTGAAAAAGCATTTTGAGAAAGCGGGAATCACTGCGTGATGGCGCGGAATAATCCGACTGGCATATTAGATCCGAGGAGCAAGCTGGCGGTGTTTGTCACAGCTTGCTTCTCCGTCTTTTCGGGCTTGTCGTACATACAGGAAATATCGTTGCTTGCGTTATGTGTGTTTACCACGCTTCTTTGCAGGAAATGGAAACGGGCATTTTATACAGGCGTTCTTTTTCTTGCCATGCTGCTTTCAGATTTGTATATGGTGCCGCATCTAACCGGGGTATCAAGGAACATTATGACAGCTATCTGCCATGTTTTGCGTTTTATCCTCCCTCTGTTTGCGTCCTTTTATCTTATTACAAAGACAACGAAAATTGGAGAATATATATCCGCACTTACCAAAATGCACATGCCGTCCGAGGTTGTAATACCACTGGCGGTAATGTTCCGTTTTGTTCCCACGATTCAGGAGGAATGGCAAATGGTAAATCAGGCGCTCCGCCTGAGGGGGCTGGCATGGAACTGGCGCAATGTTTTGACTCGACCTGTCCATATGTTGGAGTATATGATGGTTCCTTTTTTGATGCAATGCTCCGTTGTTGTGGATGAAATGTCCGCCGCTGTGATGGCAAGAGGATTTGACCGAGATACACGCCGCAGCAGCTACATAGAAGTAAAACTGTCCATTCTGGACTGGTGCATCATTACCGTATCGGCCGGAATATTGGCATGGAACCTGATTGTTTGAAAGGGGGGAGGACTATGATTACCTTCGATGATGTCAGCTTTGCCTATCAGGGCGGTATTCCGGACGGATCAGAACCACCGGCTCTCCGGCATATTCATTTTCATGCGGAACGCGGCGAATGTATCGTATTATGCGGAAAAAGCGGATGCGGGAAAACGACGATGCTGCGCATGGTCAATGGCCTTGTTCCTCATTTTTATCAGGGACGCCTGGAGGGAGACATTACTGTTGGAAACGTCCATATAAAGGAAGCATCCCTTCCCCAGGTTGCCGCCGTGGCGGGCAGCGTGTTTCAGAATCCGAGGACACAGTTTTTTCATCTGGATACGACCGGAGAGATGGCGTTCAATATGGAAAATTTGAACATCCCGCATGACAAAATGGTGGAACGCTTAAAGGAAACTGCCTGGAAGCTGGATATACAGACTTTGATGGACAGAGATATTTTTCAATTATCCGGTGGGGAAAAGCAGCAAATTGCATGTGGTTCCGTGTATGCCTCCATGCCTGAGGTCATCGTCATGGATGAACCGTCCTCGAATCTGGACATGGAAAGCATCCGAAAGCTGCAAGACCTGATCCGAACCATGAAGGATGAGGGAAAGACGATTCTGATCTCCGAACACCGTTTATGGTATCTGGAAGATATTGCAGACAGATACGTTCTGTTGAAAGATGGACAAATAGAAAATGAATTTACATCGGATGAAATTCTGGCGCTGTCGCTTCAAGAACTTGAACAGTCAGGCTTAAGAGCAGTACGCCGCAAACAGCTTTGGAATATGGGGACACGCACGATTAGGCAGGAAAAGGACATGGAAAAGGCAGCTTTTCTTGAAATAGAAGGGCTTCGGTTTTCGCGTCAAATGAGGCAAGTATTGGATATAAACAGACTGGCGATTCCCAAAGGTGCAATTGTAGCGGTCATTGGAGAAAATGGTGCGGGGAAATCAACATTTGCGCTTTGTCTTTGCGGTTTGCTGAAACATCATGGAACTGTGCGGATCAATGGAGAGCGAATATCAAACAAAAAGCTGCCAGAGCGGGCTTACCTGGTCCTGCAGGAACCCGGCCATCAACTGTTCAGTGATTCGGTGCTAGGTGAACTGATGCTGAATAAAGGAACTGTTACAGAGACTGAAGCGGTAGCCGTTTTGGAGAAAATGGGGCTGGCAGGATTGGAAAACCGCCATCCGGGTTCTTTGTCAGGCGGTCAGCAGCAGAGGCTCTCTCTTAGTGTGGCGTTATGTACAAATCGAGAAATTATGCTGTATGATGAACCCACAAGCGGTCAAGATGGAGATAATCTGATGAGAACTGCGGAAATGATCCGGGAAGCAAACGAAAATGCTTTTTGCAGTATGATGGTTACCCATGATCCGGAACTGATCCTGCGCTGCGCCACACATATTCTTCATATCCATTCTGGTGAGATAAAAAAATTTATTAAATTAGACGAAAGGGGGATACTTTATATGAAAAAGGTGTTTGGAGAAAACTCACAAACAGAAAAACCGCTAAAAACAGGAATCCCACGGTTGCTTGAGTTCTCCGGAAAATACAAAGGGCTTTTCAGCGTGTCTCAGATTTTGGCAGGATTCAGTTCTCTGTTATTACTGGCACCTTTTCTGTGTATTTATTTTGCCACAAGAGAATTGCTCATCGGCATGTCGGGCGGCGGATATGACACTGTGCATATGATGCAATGGGGGATATGGGCGCTTGTGTTTGAGTTGGCGGGGTTAGCAGTCAATTTCATTGCACTTCTCTGCTCTCATGTGGGGGCGTTTCATACGGAAAAGAATTTGAAAATGGCAGCGCTTCGCCATCTTTCTGAAATGCCGTTGGGCTATTTTGAAGAAAATCCCGGTGGAAAACTGCGGAAGATTATTGATGAAAACAGCGCCCAGGTAGAAAGCTATCTGGCGCATCAGATGCCCGATCTTGTGGGCGCACAAGTAGCGACGGTTGTCGGGCTTATTTTAATGCTTGCGATTGACTGGCGGATCGGTTTACCGTTGCTCCTACTTCTGATTGCCAGCTTTACCTGCCAGATGACCATAATGGGTGAAAAAACCATGCGCTTTATGAAACGGTATCAGGACGCACAGGAAGAAATGAACCATGAGGCGGTAGAATTTGTACGGGGAATATCGGTTATCAAGGTTTTTGGACAATCCGCCTGGTCCATAAGAAAATTCCGGGACGCAATTACTGCATACCGTGACGACGCCCTTGCTTTTACAATGGCGTGTAAACCAGGATATGTCGGGTTTAATACAATCGTGAACGCTTCCTTTTTGGTACTTGTCCCGGCAGCGCTGATAGGAATGACGTTTTCAGGTGATACCGTTGCTTTTGCAGGAAAATTCCTGTTTTA
This sequence comes from Dorea sp. AGR2135, assembly GCF_000420885.1. Classification (NCBI taxonomy): domain Bacteria; kingdom Bacillati; phylum Bacillota; class Clostridia; order Lachnospirales; family Lachnospiraceae; genus Dorea; species Dorea sp. AGR2135. Next base: position 6,322 of record NZ_ATVU01000045.1, read on the forward strand.
TCTGGTGTTCGCTCCGGCCTGCGCTTCCATGCTCAATAAAATTATGTATATGAGCAATTATAAAATGCAGGCGGTAGAATCTATGCGAAGAATCGATACCATTCTTTTGGCGAAACCACAAAAGCAGCCGATGCAGCCTGTAAAACCGCAGAACGGGGATATTTGTTTTGAACATGTGACATTTACTTATCCCACGGGAGAAACGCCTGCGATTTCCGATATTAACTTTATTGCCCCGACAGGTACTACGACTGCGTTGGTAGGACACTCCGGCTCCGGAAAGACGACCATTGCCAGCTTGATCCCTCGTTTTTACGATACGCAGGAGGGAACCATCTTGATTGGAGGAACGCCGCTGGATCAGATTGAGAGGGAATCTCTGATGAAGCAGGTTGCTTTCGTATTCCAGAATCCTAAATTACGGAAGGCAACGCTTGAGGATAATATCCGTGGCGGCTGCCACGATGCAGACCGGAATGCGATCCTCCGTGCGGCACATCTGGCACAGTGTGATGATATTTTGAAGAAGCTGCCGGATGGCCTTGACAGTGTGGTCGGGAAAAAAGGCGTGTACCTGTCCGGCGGCGAGGTACAACGGATTGCAATTGCCAGAGCGATACTAAAAAATGCGCCTATTCTTGTGTTGGATGAGGCCACAGCATTTGCCGATCCGGAAAACGAGGCGCAGCTCCAGAAGGCTCTTGCGGAACTGCAAAAAGGGAAAACGGTTATTATGGTTGCGCATCGTTTGAGTACGGTACAAAATGCGGATCAGATTTTAGTAATGAAAGAAGGAAGCATTGTAGAGAGAGGAACACATGAAAAATTGCTGGAACTGCAGGGGGAATATGCCCGTATGTGGGAGGACTACAATCAGTCTGTTTCCTGGAAGCTTACAAAGGAGGTGCGGTCATGCTAAAAGAAATGCTTGCGCTCAGTGATAAGGGTGCACGGGATTTGAAAAAAGGTATCGCTGCGACAGCAGCGGCGCATCTCTGTGTCATGCTGCCTGTTTCCTTGCTGATGACTGTGACAATGGCGTTGATTGATAAAACGGTCGGTCGTGGCGGCTCAGAATCAAATATTCCGTTTATCCTTTTATTATGTGCTTTTTTGACTGCACTTATCTTTGTCACTCAGTGGGTTCAATACAACTTGACATATAAGGTGTCATATGAGGAAAGCGCTGAGCGCCGGATGTCCCTTGCTGAAAAAATGCGTCGTCTGCCGTTGTCTTTCTTTGGTCAAAGAGATCTATCCGATTTGACAACAACGATGATGGGGGATTGCTCAAAATTGGAACGCATGTTTTCAAATGCGGTACCCGGCTTTTTGGGAACTGTCATCATGTTTATCATTATTTCCTGCGGATTGCTGGTGATTGACTGGCGTATGGGATTGTGTATTATCCTTCCGGTTCCAATTTCTGCACTTGTAGTGCTTGCCGCACGAAAAAAACAAATAAAGGCAGAAGAACGAAATCTGGATGCGCATCGAGCCGCATATGACAGTGTGCAGGAGTATTTAGATGTGATGAAAGAACTGCGCTCGGACGGACTTGAAAAAGCATATCTTGAGGATGTGGACAAAAAGTTAGAGCATGTTGTGTCTTGTGCGTTCCAAAATGAACTGCCCCCCGGAATCGCCGTGACATTAGCACAATTTTTCTTACGGTTTGGGATTGTGGCGGTATTGCTTGCAGGTGGTCTGATGGTTGCGGATGGAAGCCTTTCGGTTACCATGTTTATTTTATATCTTGTTATGGCCGGGCGTGTATATGAGCCATTTGGTTCATCGTTCATGCTGATGGCGGAAATGATCTCATCTCTTGTCAGTATTAAACGGACAAAACAAATGGAGGCTATCAAGGAGCAGGGCGGGCAGCCTGTCTGCAATAATCAGGGATATGATATTGAATTTCAGGATGTTGTGTTTACCTATCATGCAGATTTGGAGGATACAGCTGTTTCTGGCAGACATGGCGAGCGTGTCCTGAATGGTGTTTCCTTTGTGGCAAAGCAGGGTGAGATTACTGCGTTGGTAGGCCCGTCAGGAGGCGGAAAATCTACCGTTTCCCGACTGGCGGCAAGATTTTGGGATGCTGATTCCGGCAGGGTTTTATTAGGCGGTGTGGACGTTACTACAGTAGAGCCTGAAACGCTGTTCAAAAATTATTCGATTGTGTTCCAGGAAGTTACTTTGTTTGATCAATCCGTCATGGAAAATATCCGGCTGGGGCGGCAGAATGCCACCGATGAGGAAGTGCTGGCGGCGGCAAGGGCCGCGCAATGCGAGGAGTTCGTATCACGGCTACCAGAAGGCTATCAAAGCAATATCGGAGAAAATGGGTGCATTCTTTCCGGCGGTGAGAGACAGCGTATTTCGATTGCCAGGGCAATCTTAAAGGATGCTCCTGTTGTAATATTGGACGAGGCCACCGCTTCTATGGATGCGGAAAATGAAACCCTTGTCCAGCAGGCGTTGTCAGAACTGCTGCAAGGAAAAACTGTGTTGGTGATTGCTCACCGCATGAGGACGATTGCAAATGCGGATAAAGTTGTTGTTTTGGATCACGGACAGGTCGTGGAAATGGGAACGCCAACAGAATTATTAGAAGAAAACGGGTTGTTCCAGCGATTGGTTGCAGCACAAGGCGGACACTTATAAAAATGCAGATATTTGCATGTGCGTTAAATAATCAAACAATTATTCGCAATTTGAACATCACATATTTAGCCAAAATAAAAGGCCCTCCCCCTGCATGGGGAGGGCTTCGCTGTTCTTATGCTACAATCTCCGGGATTTCCCCGACAAAGCCATAAACAATCCTGACTTCCTGCACCTTCTGGCCGTCCACCTTCTTAACCTCGCCAATCAGGATTTTGCTGATAAGCCGGTTCAGTGCGGACTTCGCTTTCCTGTGCATCCGCCAGGCTCTGCATCACCGCCAGATCGTGTAGGCACTTCTGGTTGGCTTCCTGCTCCTGTTCCAGCACCGCCGTCATCTTCATAAACCGCTGCTCGGTGAGGACGCCTTTGGCCTTATCCGTATACAGGATTAAAACATCCCGTCAATTTCCTGATTCCGGGCTTCCAGCCGTTTCCGTTCCTTCTCTGTCTGGGAAGCGTCCACCAGATACCGACGCTCCATCCGGCTGCTAAGCCGCTGGTAGAACGCATCGGCGTCCTTCATGGCCTGAGCCGCCAATTCCTGTATATCCTTCAGCACCAGATTGTACAAATCCCTTGCTTCAATCTTGTGGCTGTTACAGGCGTTCTTACCCAGCCGGTTGTAGGTCTGGCAGATATAGTATGCTGTGGCAGATGGTGTTATGGCAGTACATATGGCAGAAAAATATACGGGGAAAATGTAAAGTGAACTCCGCCTTTTTGCATAGGAATTGTTTTGTTAAGTTAAATAATGAAACAGAAAATAGCCATTTTGATAGACCATATTACTATAAATAATCAGAATTTGAATAGTGAACTTTTTATACTGAAATATGTACGATTTCAATAATGACATGAACTTATGGGAACGTATAGCGGATACTTTGTGAACTTTATCCTGATACAATGATTATGCTGATGAAAGAAGGCATAGATAACTGAATACAAGAAAGAGACGAAAGCCTCAGTAGTTAAGAAAAAACTACTGGGGCTTTTTTTCGTGCCTGAATTTCTCAGCCAATAACTGCGGGCGTATCCCGGCAGGATAAAGGCGGAGCAGGCATGATCCTAAACAGAGGTCCGCCTTCTGGATTTGAAACGAGCAACAAGATTTCAAATTCAGGAGGAACGGATATGTATATTGAACACCCATATTTTTACGAAGGAAAGTATTACGCAAATATTGATGGAGAAATGATCGAGATTACAAAAAAAGTTGCGTATGCGATGAATAATTTTTACAGAAGCAGCAAGGCAAAAAAAGTTGAGATTAAGAACGAGCTGGGGGAAGTCGTGGATAAGATGCTGCGGGAGGTGCCTTATAGTGGACAGTCCATCGATGGGGAAGGATTCATGATTGAGGATTTCCCAGATCTGAATTGCGACGTGGAGTACAGTGTACTGACGAAAATGGAACAGCAGGATATTCATAAAGTGATCAATCAGCTGAATACCGAGGAACGCATGATTATTTACGGCATTTTCTTTGAAAATAAGACACAGACACAGATGGCTGAGATTATGGGGATTTCCAGACAGGTATTAGCTTACAAGCTGAAAACGATCCTTAATAAAATGCGTGAAATGTATATGAAAGAATTTTTTTAAAAAATTTTTGGAAAATTTTTTGCATCTGTCGAAGTCATTTGACTTTAGTAATTAGAGGAGCTTTAAGGACTCCCTAAAATGCACTATGAAAACTGAATATCCAATAATAACTGACGTGACATTTCATACAGTGAGCACGAGGAAGATGCCGCTATAGGATTATAAGACGTAAGAAACTTTTTTGAGCTAATAATACTGCGAAAAAGCACTGACCAAAGCCAGTCGGCAGGCTGGTGATGCGATGACATGTGTGAGATGCGATACACTTGCAGACCCTGAGAAGTCTGTAACTGGTAAACCTATGAACTGCCAGAGCCTGGAAACGAGAGTTTTTGGATTGTGGTCCGGAGTGTAGCATTCGGACAGGTTATTATTCCCTTCCTGCAGATGCAGGAGTAACGATTCGGGGTATCGAGGATAAATAGAATCAAGCGAGCACTGTTTAATAATCAAATTGGCTATAGAGGTTATGCGGCAGAGCTTTCCGTCTTGGAAAGGAACTCTGCCGTATCCCTGTGGAGCCAATATAGCGCTATGAATGCTTTACAAATAAAAAAAGATTGGAGAGATGACAAGTGACGATTCGTAGAGGAGATATCTTATGGGCGGATCTCGGTATGTTCCCGACAACTTCGGTTCAGGGTGGAGTAAGACCGGTGATCGTAGTAAGTAACAATAAAGCTAATACATACAGTTCAGTCATTACAGTAGTTCCGCTGACATCAAGAATATATAAGAAGCGGTATTTACCAACACATGTATTTATCAGTAAATACGATATGACAGGGATCCGAAAAGGAAGCCTGGCATTGGCTGAACAGGTTATGAGCATTTCTACAAAATGCATTATTGAGAAATGCGGAAGAGTAAATAAGTGGAGCCTGGATCGGGTGCTGAAAGCAGTACGGATTCAGATGGGAATGGAAGGAGAAGGGCATGACGGCAGAGGAATATAGAAATTATCTGGAGCAGGATTTCAGTGATGTAGATATCAATGAAATGACTGATCTACGGATGATAAAAGCAGACAGAAATAAGCCACTTCAGGAACGGAGAGATATTTTTCTGAATAAAGTAGGAAATCCTTATCTGGTCCGGATCGGTAATATGAAAGTAAAAGTCAGATTTGCAAATAACGGTATATCTATGGAGCAGGCATTTGAGAATATGCTTCTGAGTGTCTGAAAAAGTACTGGCAAGATTGAGGGGACTGTGTTAGAATGTCGGTAAGGACAAATTATGCAGACCCCTTTTATTACATGGATTTTCTGACGTAATAAAAGGAGGTAAGATATGTATCAGAATATCAACAAAATCTATCATGCCGCCATCTATGTCAGATTATCTAAAGAAGATGGCGATATTTCCAGTTCAGCAAAACTGGAAAGTAACAGCATTTCTAACCAGAAGGCTTTGATTCTGGATTTTCTGAAAGACAAAAAAGATATTGAAGTTGTTTCAGTCCGAGTTGATGATGGCTACTCAGGCTCTAATTTTGAGCGCCCTGCATTCCAGGCAATGTTGGAAGATATCCGGCGTGGAATTGTAGATTGCGTAGTGGTAAAAGACTTATCACGATTTGGAAGGGAATATATTGATTCCGGGAAGTATATCGAGAGATTATTCCCGGCTCTTGGTGTGCGTTTTATTGCCATCAATGACAATTATGACAGTCTCAAGGGAAAGAATCAGGCAGACGAAATCATTATCCCATTTAAGAATTTAATCAATGATGCTTATTGCCGTGACATTTCTATTAAGATCAGGAGTAATCTTGAGATTAAGAGGAAAAAAGGTGAGTGTGTGACTCCGTTTGTAGCTTTTGGATACAGGAAGACAAAGACAGATAAGCATAAATTAGAGATTGATCCATCTGCAGGCAGTGTAGTACAGGATATTTTTAAGATGAAGCTGCAGGGAATGAGTCAGGATGCGATCGCTAATCGTTTAAATGAACTGGGTATTCTTTCCCCATTTGAGTATAAAATCAGCAACGGCAGTCGTTATGAAACAGGCTTCCGGCAGAAAGAACAGGCACTTTGGAGTTCCGTTACGGTCCGCAGGATACTGGAAAACGAGGTTTATATCGGAAATCTTGTGCAGGGAAAAAGGACAACACCGAACCATAAAGTGAAGCAGACTTATGTGAAACCGGAAGATGACTGGATCCGGATTGAGAAAAATCATGAGCCACTGGTGAGCGATCGTGATTTTGAAATTGTGCAGAGGCTTCTGGGCATGGATACACGTACTTCACCTGACCAAAAGCAGGTATATCTGTTATCCGGAATTGCTGTATGTGCGGATTGTGGTGCACCTATGACAAGAAAGGTTTCTACTGTGGCAGGGAAAAAATATGCTTATTATCTATGTTCCACAAATAAAGAAACAAAACGCTGTTCTAGTCATAGAATACCGGAAAAGGATCTGGAAGATGCCGTACTAGTGATGTTGAAACAGCATATCCAGAACATCCTGCACCTGAAAAGAGTCCTGGAATTTGTTGGTACTGTGCCATTTCAGGAGATCAATATGAAGAAGCTGCAGGACAGGCTGGAGAAGAAAAAACAGGAGACAGTACGCTGTAAGGAGTTACGGATGATGCTCTATTCGGATATGAAAGAGGGCATTGTATCAAAAGAAGACTATGTTGAGCTTCATGCAGCCTATGGAAAGAGGCTTAGAAATGCGGAAGAGAGTATCCGTGCGATCCAGAAAGAAATGGATAGTGAGCTGGAAAAAGCAGACAAAGCCAATACCTGGCTGGATTATTTTGTGAAGTATCAGGATATTGAAGAACTGTCCCGCACTGTGGTGGTAGAACTGATCAGGCAAATTCGAGTATATGATAAAAAGAATATAGAGATTACTTTTGATTTTGATGATTGTTATCAGACATTGCTGAATCAATTACCGGCTATGGGAGTTGATACGGTAATAGATGATGATAATAATCTGCAGGTCAAGGTAAAGGAGGTTGTATAAAATGGCACGAAAGAGCAGGAAAAACATTCCGGAAGTAGTCAGCAGTGCAACCGTCCAGACAGAGGTGAGCAGACCGTTCCGGGCAGGATTGTATGCCAGAATTTCAATGGAAACAGAAGAAACATTGGAAAGAGGAACGATAGAAACTCAGGTGGAATTGATGAAAAACTTTGTAGCAGATACGGAAGATATTTCGGTTGCGGAAGTTTATAAGGACTCAGACTATTCAGGTACAAATTTTGACCGTCCTGGATTTGTACAGATGATGGAAGATATCAAGCATGGAAAAATCAATTGTGTTATTGTAAAAGATTTGTCCAGACTTGGAAGAAATTATGTCGAAACCAGTAATTATATTGAACGAGTATTCCCGTTTTTCCATGTAAGATTTCTGGCTGTGACAGATGATTTCGATTCCTTCAGAGAGGGTGTGGATCTTACAGTTCCACTGAAGAATATTATCAATGAGTTCTATTCGAAAGACCTTGCCAAAAAGAGTAGCAGCGCAAAAAAAGCTCTTTGGAAAAAAGGAAAATTTACAAGTGCCTGGGAACCGTATGGTTACAGAAAGTCAGAAGAAGACCATCATCAGCTGATTGTTGATGAAGAAGCTGCAGAACATCTGAAAAGTATATTTTCTATGTATATGGATGGCAGGAACTATAGTGATATTGCAAGACAGCTCAATAAAGATGGAGTTTTATCGCCGACTTTACAAAGAAAATTCTATAAAACCGGTGAAAAGTCGCTTCCGGAGTCAAAACCCTGGAACAATTATGAAGTGAAACGAGTTCTTCAGGATGTTCATTGCACAGGTGATTCAGTATTTGGAAAATATCAGCAAAGTGTTTTCCAGGGAAATAAACAGAGAAATCGACCAGAGAGTGAATGGGTGCATGTGGAGAACACGCATGAAGGGATTATAGATAGAGAATTGTTTCAACAGGTACAATCTAAAATCCAGGAATATACGGAAGCTTATAAGAAGAAACATCAGCAGAACAATGGGGCTATTAGAAACCATAATTTCTATACAGGAAAGATATGGTGCGGAGGCTGTGGTAACCGCATGACGTTGTCCAGAGAAAGAAATGGCACATTCTTTTATATCTGCGGAGCCAATACTAACCATAAATCCGGAGGAAAGCAATGCAAAGGGCACAGAGTCAGAAAAGAATATGTGGATGACGATGTTCTTCGCCTGATCCAAACGCATATGAAAACCGTATTGGATACAGAAAAAATGATTCAGGAAATGAATGCAGCTTCCAAAAACCAGACACAGTACCTGCTTTTGGATAAAGAGGTGGGGAAACTCCGACGGGAACTAAGCCGAATCAGTAAGCGTAAGTCGGATTTATATGAAGATTACTCGGAACGTTTGATTACAGAAGAAGAGTACATACAGTTTTCTCGAATCTATTCCAATGAAATTGAGAATATCAAGAGCCGTCTGGACACAGTATTGGCGGCACAGGTTCGGTATTCCCAGGATTACCACATTGAAGAAGGCTGGGGAAATGTGATACATACTTATATGTCAAAGCGTAAGCTGACAAAAGAAATGGCAGATGCCTTTGTGGATTCAATTA
>NZ_ATVU01000046.1:0-15061 GCF_000420885.1 Dorea sp. AGR2135
AAAGAGATGTTGTCATAAAAGGTTTTGTTGATAGAAATATTTACTTCGATTTCACAGTACTATGTATTTGATTTTATGTGTGGATGATATAATATAAAAATATTTGTAGAAAATAGCGCTTTATTTTATTATGAAAAGAGCACGATATGAGAACAACATATCAGAACATATGAAAAATGCATGACTTCTTGCGTTCGGAAGACTTCCACGGACACTGCTTTTATGGATAATCTGGGGATTTCCGGTTGGGATTGTCGCCTTTTATCCAATCTGGATGGTAGCGTTTGGCTGGTTCTTTATCACAATAGGCGTGGCAGTGCTTCTGTGGATGTCCTGGCTGGTGCAAAGAAGAGCTGTGGCGTGAGGAGCAGTGGTGGAAAATTAGACTGGTATTCAGGTACAGGTATGTAGTATAATATACAGGAGTTGTCCGCTTTACGTACATGAATGAAATGTCAGGGGCGGCGGACAGATTATGAATAAGACCCTTGACATGATAAAAGGAGAATATAAGATTATGGATCAGAAAGTATTAGCCGTTGTAGGCGGACACGAAATTACAGATAAAGAGGTCGATGCATTTATAAAGAGCCTTCCGAGAGAGCAGCAGGCATATGCATCTAATCCGCAGTTCCGTGCACAGTGCCAGGAGCAGTTGGAAGCACTTTATTCATTTGCAAAATACGGAGAAGACCTGAAGTTAGATGAGACGGAAGAATACAAGAGTGTAATGGAGAATGCAAGAAAAGATATTCTTGCACGCCTTGCTATGAAGCAGTTATTTGATAGTGTGAAAGTGACTGACGAGGAAGTCAAAGATTATTATGAAGCAAATAAGTCTCAGTTTAAAAAAGGGGCGACTGTTCACGCAAAGCATATCCTTACAGATTCCGAGGAAAAATGTAATCAGATTCTGGAATCTATTGTAAGCGGTGAGAAAGTATTCGAAGACGCAGCAAAAGAATTTTCTACATGCCCTTCCGGACAGAGAGGCGGAGACCTTGGAGAATTCGGCAAAGGACAGATGGTCAAGGAATTTGAGGATGTAGCATTTGCAGCAGAGATCGGGCATGTAGTCGGACCTGTGAAAACTCAGTTCGGATATCACCTGATTAAAGTTGAGGAGAAAAAAGATGCTGCAGAATCCAGCTTTGACGAGGTGAAAGAACAGATCAAGAGCCAGCTCAAACAGCAGAAACAGGGCGATGCTTACAGCAAAAAAGTAGCAGAACTGACAGAGAAATATAAAGAAAAATAAAGTGAAAAATTATGGTAACTGCTCAACAAAGGCGGAGAAATAAAAGTATAAGATCCAAAATGGCTGGCTTAAAATGCTGTAAGGCATTTGATTAGCAAAAGTAAAATTGCCAGGAATAGAATATTTGCAACTGTAAATAAAGTAAAATATTTTCCATGCAGGTGAGGATTCTCTTTTGCAATGTATTTAAAGCTAATGAGGCTTGCCATAGAGGCAATCAGTGTTCCAAGCCCGCCGATATTGGTGCCGATGATCAAGGATGTGTAGTTATTCGCAAAACCAGACAGCAGAATCGCAGCTGGCACATTGCTCATGACCTGGCTTGCCAGAATTGCAGTGATTGTCTCACGTCCGGTCATAATACTGCTGAGGAAATGGCTGAACTGAGAAATACGTCCAAGGTTTCCAATAAAAATAAATAATGCAGTAAAGGTTGCCAGAAGAGAGTAATCGACTTTCTCAAGCAAAGTGTGGTTGCGAATTATGACATAAAGAACAACCAAAAGGAGCGGAATCCGAAAGTCGAGAATATGTGCAACGGTCAGGAGACAGGCTGCAAAAAGTAACAAGTATGCAATGAGATATTCTGTTTTTCGGTTTGCAATACTTTTCAGAACATTTTTCCTATGATGTTCGGAAGTATTAGAAAATGACAGGGATATATTGTTCTTTTTGCTCATTTTTGGAGCTTTGGATGCGGCAAACCTAATCCAGATCAGTAACAATATCAAGGAAACGACAGAATAAGGAAGCATTAATCGTATTAATGCGAAAGCAGACATATCAGCCTGGGCGTAAAGATAAAGATTCTGTGGATTTCCGATAGGAGTCAGCATACTTCCGAGATTTGCAGCAATCGTCTGCATGACAACTACTTTTATAAGCCAGTATTCGGTCAGTTTTTCCGGCAATTTATGCAACATGATGAGTGCTAAAGGCACAAATGTAATCAGAGCAACATCATTTGTAATTACCATAGAAAAGAAAAAACACAACAGTACGAGCAGTGTTACAATTGCTTTTGTTCCGTGGGCTTTTGACAACATTTTTTCTGCCAGAAAATCAAAAACGCCAATCTCTTTCAGCCCTGCTACAATTGTCATCAGACAAAATAAAAGACCGAGGGTCCGAAAATCAATATAAGAAATATAAGTGTGGTCTGGTTTTATACAGAACATCGAAAAAACAGCCAGAATCACAGAGATAGATAAAACAGTCTCTTTCTGGAAAAATGTGTATAATTTTCGTATCATTTGTAAAAATCCTCTCTTAAAATGAAATCACCAGATGCAAGTATAACATAGGGAGCAAAAGAAGTCATGTGGATTCTTGAATTAACGGAAATTAACGATGAAGAGGTTTTGTGACTTTTCATTGCCTGTTTTTTTGGATAATTATATCATTAAATGCTATGATGTTCTTCATACGCAGGGAAAGGAATATTTGGTAGAAGATTTGATTGAGAATGAGCCAGAACTTTTTAGATAAATAATGTAAGAAAACAAAATAACAGATAGAGTGTAGCCGATTGGTTCAATATGAGTCAATCGGCTTTTTTTGCTCATTTTTATACATAGCCAGTCCAGTAAAAAGGATTGGCTATTAAATTTTTCAAGGAAGGAGGAAACCATATGACCAAGTGTAAAGTAAAAATTAACAAGGAAATCAGGGATTACACAGAAGCAATCTTTTTCGGATTGTCCCTGAGACAGTTTATCTTTTCAGTATTAGCCTGCGGGATTGCCGTTGGGCTTTATTTTTTGCTTCGCCCATACATGAGCATGGAAACAGGGAGTTGGATTTGTGTACTGGGAGCTGCCCCCTTATGTGGTGTTTGGATTTGTAATTCCAAGAAGTGTACAACAGGTAATTCCCATCGAGACCATCTGGTCTGACGGGATATTTAAAATCGGGAGAAATAAATTTGCACGTACTTATAAATTTACAGATATCAACTATGCGGTGGCAAGCAAAGTAGATAAGTCAACCAGTTCCAACAGCATGGTGCAGGAAAAATATGTGACAGTATCCTGTTATAAGAAAACGATCAAAGAAGCGAGAACCTATTTTGCACGAGTGACAACAGAGCTGAACAGTCATTTTGCAAGACTGGGTTCCAAATGTGCAGAGGTAAATGGAGAAGATAAGTTACGGATTCTGCATGATTTTTAACGTACTGGAGAAGAATCAAGTTTCCATTTTGATATTCAGGAGAGTATGAGAAAAGGACACAGCTTCAAAGATTATATCTGCCCGGATACTTTTGAGTTTGAAAAAGATTATTTCCGCATGGGAGATCGTTATGGAAGGGTACTTTTTCTTCGGGAATATGCTTCTTACATCAAAAATGATATGATAGTAGAACTGACCGACATGAATCGAAATCTGATGTTGAGTATTGATGTGATTCCGATTCCTACTGATGAAGCAGTACAGGAAGTGGAAAAACATCTGCTTGGCGTGGAGACAAATATCACAAACTGGCAGAAACGGCAAAATGCAAACAATAACTTTTCTGCTGTCATTCCGTATGATTTAGAACAGCAGAGAAACACTTCTAAATATCTCCACAGAACAGATGGGATATATCACAAATGCAGATGCCGGTTGTGGTCTGGTGAAATACGGAAGTTCGCTTGTACCGTTCGTCAATAGATTCCCAACCAATATAAGATTGTATGAACTGATGACCGCAAAACCGGGAGAGGATAGTGTCAACAGGGGAAGAATGTAAAATAATATTATTTTCAGATGTTGAAAAAATGGGTTTGCAAATTGATAAACGTACAATATTCTGTTATAATAATGTACAAAGAAAGGAGGAGTTACAATGCCGGTAATAAGACCAATTACAGATTTAAGAAATACAAATGAAATATCTGAAATATGTCACAAACAACAGCAACCAGTATTTATTACAAAAAATGGTTATGGAGATTTAGTAGTTATGAGTATGGAAACTTATGAAGAATTACTCAGCACAAATCAGATTGATAAGGCAATTTTTGAAGCAGAACGACAAGTCGCAGAAGGTGCAGAATTATTAGATGCACGTGAGGCATTGGGAGAACTCAGGAGGAAACATTTTGGATAAATATACCGTAAAAATGTTTCCACAGGCATATAGAGATATTGATAAGATATACGATCAGGCACTTCTTGTTAGTAATTATGCTGATGCTGCAATTGCACTGGCAGAAAAACTTGAAAAAGCAATTTTAAGTTTGGAAGAACAGCCATATCGAGGGGCAGAAAGAAAATATGGATTTTATGCTTTTAAAGGATATAGGCAGTTGATTGTAGAAAATTATATTATCATTTATGAAGTGTTTGAAAATGAAAAAGTTGTTGCAGTGGTAACTGTAAAATATGGGAAAAGTGAGTTTTAGAATCAAGAAATCTCACTGAAATATAAAGGGTACTAAAAAACGTCACAATTTGTGGCGTTTTTTTAGTGCAGGAAAAAGGAGACCAAGAGTGAAAAATAAAGCGGATTTTAGAGCGCACTTGTATAAGGGTTCATAAGCTATTTGTCAGGGAAAACAGAAGTAAAGGAAGAAACGAAAGGAGCAGATTATGGTGGAACAACCTAAATATTTGGAAATGACATTATCACAATTGAAAGCATATGTGGAATCTTCAGAGAGTAAGGTTCTTCTGGTTGTAGAATTGATGGCGAAGGAGTTATCTCAATATGACAGAGAGGTATTTTGCATTTTGAATATGAAAAATAATGGACAGGTAATCAATATGAATCTGGTCAGTGTGGGAACAATCAACGCATCATTAGTAATTCACAGGGAAGTTTTTAAGAGCAGTATTCTGGCAAATGCTTCTGCAATTATCGGACTTCATAATCATCCCAGTGGTAATGTGAAACCATCAAAAGAGGATATGATTGTTACGAGAAAGCTGCAGAAGTGTGGACAACTATTGGGGATAGAATTGCTGGATCATATCATTGTCGGTGGAACTAATGGGAAGATGCTCAGCTTCCGAGAAGAAAAGATGTTGAATGTGACAGGAAGGATGGATTGGGAGAGATAGAAGAAAAAAGAAAAAAGAATTAGAAGTTTTTATTTATTGTAATATTTCATGTAGCGACATTAGTAAAATAGTGTCGCTACAAAAAGCTGACTTATTTCGGATTTAAGAAATTATACAACAGTAATCAATGAAGTCACCTATGGTAATAGAGTTTATCTTACAAGAAACGGACATGGACAGTGTGCAATTATAGATATGAAAGAGCTGGACGAATTAGATAAACAGAAAGCACTTTATACATTAATGAGCAAACTAAACGAAGCAGAAGTGTCTATTCGAGAAGAAGGAACGATATCAGCAGATAATCTGGAAGCAGAACTGGGGGTATAATTGTATTGAAAAAAAGGGAATTGCCGTATCTGCAATGTATAATATAGAATGCGATTATCGCTATTTATATGTTAGTCACAATTATGTTTTTTATAGAATTGAATCAGAAAAAATAATTATTGTTGAAATGTTTGATGAAAGAAAAGATTTTATGTATAAGCTATTCGGAATTTCAACAAGAACACAGGAATCAATAGATTACTGGGGCGATGAGGATTAAATAACAACAGGGTATGTATGGTAAGAAACTGTACATACCCTGTTGTGCGTTGTGAACTTATTCTATAATATCTCCGCTATTGTGATACCGCATATTCCCTTGAGAATCGAAATGAACAGAATCTAAAGGAATCCCGCTTTGTCTGGCACGAGAAATCTGGAAGGAAATTTCATCTTTCATAGCTTTGTAGTATTGATGTTCCTGCCACTTGTGTCGTAGAGCAGAAATCCAGCTAAGAACAGAAAAGGCAGTCAGCAGATAGAGGATTGAAAATGCTAGTTTCTCATGGCTTGCTGTCCATGGATTCAGAATCGTGGAAACAGCAAGGAAGTATAACAGCGGTAAGGTCAGATTTAATCTGGCAGCAATCCGAAACATCAGAGAAATCAGGGATTACACGGAAGCAATCTTTTTCGGATTGTCCCTGAGACAGTTTATTTTTTCAGCATTAGCCTGCGGGATTGCCGTTGGGCTTTATTTTGATGCGGTAGAACAACAAAAATAACGATCAATAATCGCCGCTTGAATAAAGTGGATTTTGAAAAAGCAATTCTGATTCCGATGCAGGAGGACGGACTGGATTTATACCGGAAAGAGTATAACAACATGTTTTTAGATAATCAGGCAATCGTTCAGGTGGCAGCATCGTAGGAAGGAAAAGGCGGAACGACTTATTGGAGCTGGTATGGATTTAGTAGCCGGGTGGAATGGAGTGCCTGCATATTAAAAGGCAGGATTTGCTGATCCTAAATCTGCTATATATAATGCCTGAGAAAAGACTTGACTTTCAAATATTACAAGTGTAAGATTTAAGAAAATAAAAGCGTTGAAAGAAAGGGGTATCTATGAAAAAAAGACGGAAAAAACAAAGCACTAAAAAATCTTACACTTGTAGGATTTTGGGATTAATAATGGCTATAACAGTAATTGCTGTTTCAGGAGGTGTTTTATTAAAAAGGACGATAACGGAATCACCAGAAGACACACTTATGGAATATATGAACCATATTGAAAAAAAGGAATATGAAGTCATGTATACTATGATAGATTCAGATGAAAAAGTTTATTTGACAAAAGAAGAATACATACAACGAAATTCTAAGATATACGAAGGAATAGAGGTTAGTGACATTAAAATCAGTCATATAGCTGTGAAAGAGAAAAAAGCAGATACAGTTACGCTTTCGTATGAAACATCATGTAATACAATTGCCGGAACAATACAATTTGACAATATGGCGGAACTGAAGAAGACGAAACAGGGATATAAATTAGTATGGCAGGATAGCCTGATTTTTCCAGATTTAGAGAGTGATGATAAAATAAGTGTTACTACATCAAAAGCGGAGAGAGGAGAAATATTAGACCGAGATGGTAAAATGCTTGCAGGAAAAGGAGTAGCAACATCAGTTGGCATTATACCGGGAAAGCTGGAAGACAGGAATGTATCTCTTGAAAAAATAGCGGAGTTATTAGAGATAGATGTAGAAACAATAAATAACAAACTCACAGCAAAGTGGGTAAAAGAAGATTCTTTTGTACCAATTGAAACTATTCCGAAAGTAGAAGAAATAGATTTAATGAAAATACAGCCAGAAGAAAAGACACTTGAGGAGCAGGATTGTCAGAATAAACTTTTGGAAATTCCAGGGGTTATGCTATCAGATGTGGAAGTTAGAACCTATGAGTTAGGGGAAGCAGCAGCTCATTTAATTGGTTATGTACAGTCTGTAACAGCAGAAGATTTGGAAAATCATCCAGGGGAAGGATATTCAGCTGAAAGTGTAATCGGAAGATCTGGGGTGGAAAAGTTATACGAAAAGCAATTAAAAGGAAAAGATGGTTGTGATATAAAGATTTTGGATAGTGATGGGGAAGTAAAAGAGGTTCTTGCAAGTATTTTTAAAGAAGATGGTATGGATATAAGATTAACGATAGATTCCGATTTGCAAAAATCATTATACGAGCAGTTTAAAGAAGATCCGGGGTGTTCTGTCGCAATGAATCCTTATACGGGAGAAGTATTGGCTTTGGTAAGTACCACATCTTACGATAATAATGAATTTATACGGGGCTTATCATCAGAGAAATGGACATCATTAAACGAAGATGAAAAGAAACCATTATATAATCGTTTTCGTCAAGTATGGTGTCCTGGCTCAACATTTAAACCAGTTGTGGCAGGAATTGGGTTGAAAACGGGAAGCATAGATCCAAAAGAAGATTTTGGAAATGAAGGTTTGGCATGGCAGAAAGATTCGTCTTGGGGATCTTATCAAGTGACAACACTTCATGAATATGAACCGGTTATTATGAAAAATGCAATTATCTATTCTGATAATATTTATTTTGCAAAGGCAGCTCTTAAAATTGGTAGTGAGAATTTTATGAATACTTTAAATGAAATAGGATTTAATCAGAATATGCCGTTTGAGATTGCGATGCAGGAATCAACATATTCCAATACAGATAAAATAGAAACAGAAATACAATTGGCAGATAGTGGTTATGGGCAAGGGCAGATTCTTGTAAATCCATTACATCTGGCAAGTATTTATACCTCATTTTTAAATGAAGGGAATATGATAAAACCGTATTTGAAATACAAAGAAGAAGCATCCGGTGAAACATGGATAGAAAATGCGTTTAGCAAAGAAAATGTGGAAGAAATTATGCAAGGGGTGGAAGGTGTTGTAAATGATCCGGAAGGAACCGGATATGCTGCACATCGTGACGATATTTTGCTGGCTGGAAAAACAGGGACAGCCGAGTTGAAGGCAACGAAAGAAGATACTTCTGGCAAAGAAATCGGGTGGTTTTCGGTGTTTACGGCAGATAAAAGCGTGGACAAACCAATTCTTCTTATCAGTATGGTTGAGAATGTGAAAGGAATCGGTGGAAGTGGTTATGTTGTTAAAAAGGATGCAACCGTATTGGAGGAATATTTTGAAAAATAAAAAAATTTTTACGGGGAATTATTACATATGTAAGAAATTTGCGATGATATTGATAGTTCTTATTGTTTTTACAGGGTGCGGCCAAAATCGAATTACGGAAAAAGAAGAAAAGAAAGAAACCGTAGAATCTGAAATGAATGCAGAAGTAAAAAAAACAGCGCAAACTTTTCGGTCTGTTTATATGAAGGAGAAGTCGGAGTTAAATACATTAAAGGCGAAAAGAAAAATTATCAATTGTCTGGAAGAGAAAGGATATGCGGCAGTAGATTGTGATAATCAGATTGATATGGTCAATCGTGAAAAAGTAGAAAAATTTTGCAAGGCAGCGGAGAAAGAAGAACAGGCAGCAGTTGATATTGTTGTTGTATTTGATGAAGGGGAAATTATACAATATCATTTAAAGTCAATGAATGGAAAGATAAATGTTCGATTATGTCAGGTTAAATGGAAGGATAATAGTCCACAGGCTAATTATTATGATGAATATGAAGCATATGAGTGGAAATATACAGAAAAAGGATATTTGTTTCTGGAGGAATATTACCCACCGGGATTTGATGGAGCACCAGGTGAAACTGGATTCAGAGTACAGCCATTAGATAAAACATGCCGGGAATTGAATCGAAAATATGTTATGCCGTTGGGGTATGCACTTAATAATCTGTTGATTACAAATTGGGATAACCAGAATTATACGGAACTTGATTTTTATGATCTTTATGAAAAAATGTATTATATGAAATATGGAAAGCAAGTTCCATATGAAGCAAATTATGGTGGAGCAGAGTATGAAGTTCCAGAAGATGAGTTTGAAGAGGTTATAAAGACCTATTTACCATTTAGTAATACCGAGATTGAAA
The DNA here is from genome assembly GCF_000420885.1 of Dorea sp. AGR2135. Taxonomy (NCBI): domain Bacteria; kingdom Bacillati; phylum Bacillota; class Clostridia; order Lachnospirales; family Lachnospiraceae; genus Dorea; species Dorea sp. AGR2135. The sequence goes on from NZ_ATVU01000046.1 coordinate 9,673, forward strand.
AGGGAACTTTTTATAACTCTAATAATAAAACTTTTAGATACAGACCGCGAGGGTTATATGATTGTGAATTCCCATATGAGCCATATCCGGAAGTTATCTCATATGAAAAATTACAAGATGGAACATTAAAACTTACGATAGAAGCAGTATGGGAAATCAGAATGTTAGATCAGGCAATCACCAGTGAATTGATGATAAAACCTATGGAAGACGGAAGTTTCCAGTATTTATCAAATAAGGTAATCAGGTCAGATCAAAATGCAAATGCAGGGTGGTATATGCCAAGATTAACAGAAGAAGAGTGGGAAGAGAATTACAGTAATAATTAGGGGGCAATATGAAAAGAAAAAGTATTTTGTTAGTACTTTGTATAGGAATGATTCTGACTTCCTGTGAAAGTAAGATATCGTTAAACAGCACAGATGTAAAAAATGAGAAGAATCAAAAAAACACTACCATGGAAAATCCGGATAAGGGATATAATCTACCAATCGATGAAGACAAGAAAAAGGAAGCTGTGAACGATTGTGAAGAAATTATGGGCATTATCCGAGATATTTATTCTGAATATAATGGAATACAAGAAGCAGATCAGAATACTGCTGAGCAAATGATGAATCGGATGAAAGAAATTATCAAACAAAATGGAAATCCGATCATTGGTTCCGATCATTATTCTGTTATGGATAATTATCAGAAGATGGAACAATTTTTAAAATCTGCAGAACAAGAAGAAAAAGGAAGTGTAATTTTATATGAAGCAGATACAGATGGTGGAATTACCAGAAAAGAATATAGTTATGATGGAAAAGAAATGAGTGTGATGTCCGCAAAAATGATCTGGAGTGAGGATACAGAGCCTGTACTTACATACATATCGCTATCAAAAATAAAAGAATGGGCATATACTGAAAATGGGAATTTCTGTTATGAATTATGCGTACCTGAACCACCGGAAGTGACAGAGATTGTAGATGGAAGTTGTATTATCCGGGTAAAGCCTTTGAGTGAGGAGTGTCGGGAATATTCAAAAAAATATGTGAGTACGTTCGGCTATCAGGGAAACAATCTGTTATGTTCAAACTGGAATGCGGAGGATATGCAGGGGTTGGATTATAATGGACTTTATGAATATTTTTATCAAATGAAATATGGAGAAAAATTTACTGCAGAAAAAGAGGTTGTGGGAATTCCAGCAGAAGAGTTCGAAAATGTAATTATGACATATCTTCCTGTTACAAAAGAAGAATTGAAAGAATGGGCGGTCTACGATGAACAAAGGAATATGTTTATCTGGGAACGATTGGGATGTGGTAATTATTCACCAACACATTTTGGCTTGTCTTTACCGGAAGTAACAGAAGTCAGGCACAATGAAGATGGAACCATTGTTTTGACAATTCATGCAGTATGTGATTCTGTTGTATGTAATGATGTTGTTATTACACACGAACTTACGATGAAAATTCAGGATGATGGAACGATTCAGTATGTTGGAAACAGGATTTTAGATAATGGTATTGATAATATACCGAGGTATCAGTACCGGTTAGGTAATTTGCAGAATTGATCAGTAGAGAAGAAATAAATAAAGAGAACTGATAACGGGAAATTATGCTATCAGTTCTCTTTATTTATTTCCAAATACCAAGATTAGAAAGTACAGATTCTGTTATTTCGGTAGCCTGACTTCCAGTTGCACCAGAAGAGGATTGAATATTTGTTGCGAAGTAGTAAGTATTATTCGATGTTTCAATGTATCCGATAAACCAGCCATTGACATCTTTACCATTGACACGCCCGGTTCCTGTTTTCCCGTAAAGAGAACCGGAAGAAGTAGAGGAAAGCAGCAGGGCTTTTTTTACTGCCTGGATATTTTTACTGTCAAAATGAAAATTATTTTGATAGAAATCCTGTAACAATTCCACCTGTTCTATGGGTGATATCTTCAGAGAGAAATCTGTCCAATAGAGATTTAGATTTGTTCCAGTATTCTGATTCCCATAGTTTATTGTCTGTAAAAATGTTCTTACGGCTTCAAAACCTGCCTGTGAATCAATTGCCTGAAAATACCAGTTTACGGAATTATGTATAGCCGAGGTTAAATCTTGATCGGCTTCCCATGAATGAAAAGGATATGGTTCTCCATTCCATGTGAAAGTGGAATGTTCTGGTGTGATAATTCCAGATTCCAAGCCAAGTAATGCATCATATATTTTATAAGTCGAATTCGGTGATACACGTGTGGAAGCATGATCCATATTATAAATATTCCATCTATCAGCAGACTGATCATATAAAACAAAACTTCCAGTGTAGTCCCCAAAATTGGAAGAAAGATTTAGCTGAGTAATATTCTTTTCGGTTGTGTCAAAATGATACCCAGTCTGATCAGAAGCATAAACAGAAAGTATGGGAATGCATCCAATGATGATAGTAGAGACGAATATGCATATAAGGTATCCACGAATTTTTTGTTTAAAAGTAGGTTGGTGGAATGATGCAATATTTAAAATGCGTCCTTTTAACTGTTTTATATTTCCACTGATTCCCATAGTAAAAGGGAATGGAGACAGAGCTATTGTTTCGGCAAAGTTAATCAGTGTATTTCCATATGACTTGTATTCTGTTTCTTTCAATAATTGTAATACAGCACTGTCGCAGGCAAGTTCCCGTTCCTGTCGTATTCTTTTTAGAAAATACCAGATTAGGGGATTGAACCAGTAGAAAACATTTACTGTATTTATCAAATATCCAATTAGAATATCTTTATGCTTGTAGTGCTGCAGTTCATGAAGAAGCATATAGCGAATATCAGTTGCGCTTATAGTTCCAGCGTTAAAATCTGAAATCAAGTGAATTGGAAGATAAATGCGAGGATGCAGGAAACCAGCCAAAACAGGAGATTTCAAAAATGCTGTACTATAAATCGGAATGGTATGCTTGCTGTTCACTTCGTTTAAACATTCTATATAAAGAGCGTTTAGTTCTTCATTTTGAAGAGGTAAAGCAGAGCTATGTAAGGCTTTTACTTGTTTTACTGAGCGGTAGAGAAGAAAAAACATTATGAATATACTGATACTCCAGAAAAATACAAGTAATGTGTGAATAAAAGTTGGTATTTGGGTGCTGACAGAGACAGCAAAATCATTTATTTTATCCAAATTATAACCATTACCAGAAAGAAAAGTGGTTTGAATGTCACCATTGGTACTTGAACTGGCTGTCAGCAAATGTCTCCACGATATAGAAGATGGGGCAGAGTTTATCGGTAAAAAGGGAACAATCAGAACGGCAAGAAATATAATCGAAAGATTATATTGCATACGTGCGGATAATTGCCTTTGCAATAAATTTTTTAATCCCAGTAAACTACCTAAAAAAATACAAATGATGGCATTACAGAGTAAAAATCGAAAACTAAAATATATCAAAATATGCTCCTCCCATGGTTAATGATTGGAAAGAAGATTCCGTAAGCTGGCAATGTCTTCTTCAGACAATTTATCATCCTCAATGTAAGAGGCAAGCATAGAAGTGATATTACCATTATAATATCGCTTTAAAAAAGAATTACTTTCCTGCCGAATATATTCGTCTTCCTTGACCAATGGAGTATAGACAAAAACCCGGCTTTGTTTTTCATAGGTTAGTGCTTTTTTAGAAACGAGACGTTTAATCAATGTCTGAATTGTTTTAGGACTCCAACTGGAAATTTGTGTTAATTTTTCAGTAATTTCATTGGTGCTGATTGGTGCGTATTTCCAAACGATTTTCATAACTTCAAATTCAGCTTCTGAAATTTGAGGCAGATTGCTCATGTGATATTCCTCCAAATCTTACGTTTGTAATAAAAATATTATATATTGAAAACGTCTGATCTGTCAATGGAATGAAAAAGCTTGACTTTAAATCTTACAGATGTAGGATTTAAAGCGTGGCGAGAAGGATGGAGATGGAAAAATCAGTATTACGATTATTCAGAAATGGTTGAAATAGACTTAATCCTGGAGGAATATTTCCACGCAGCATGATGAAAAATAGAATAGTAGTGATAGAGAAAAGTACAAATAAGAATCGAACATTTGTACTTTTTTCTTGCCTTCATCTATATACTTTCAAAAAAATGTCTGATATAATAGGGATTGTCAATACTAAAATGATATGTTTTATAAGTAGCTAAAATAAGAGGATAAATAAATGAATCAAGAACATAAAATTGTTTTATATCAAGTGGAAGACACTAATATTTATGTGAATGTAATGTTTAAAGAAGATACTTTTTGGATGACACAAAAAGCAATGGCAGATTTATTTGAATGTACAACAGATAATATATCCTTGCATTTGAAAAATATTTATAAGGAAGAAGAATTAGATGAAAATCGAACTACCGAGTTTTTCTCGGTAGTTCAAAATGAGGGACAGCGTAACGTTAAAAGAAAAGTAAAATGTTATAATTTAGATGCAATTATAGCTGTTGGATATCGAGTAAATTCTAAGAAAGCTACACGCTTTCGGCAGTGGGCTACTAAAACATTAAAAGAATATATTACAAAAGGGTTTGTGTTGAATGATGATATGCTTAAAAACGGCAGACCTTTTGGAAAAGACTATTTTGATGAATTACTTGAACGCATTCGTGAAATCAGAGCCAGTGAGCGCAGAGCCTATCAGAAAATTACGGATGTATTTGAACAGTGCAGTTATGATTATGATAAAAACAGTGAGATAACAAAAGCATTTTATGCATTTGTCCAAAATAAGCTTCATTTTGCTGTTACCGGAAAGACTGCGGCAGAATTGATATATGAACGTGCTGATTCGGAAAAACCAGCAATGGGTTTGACTACATGGAAAGATTCTCCGGATGGGAAAATTTTAAAACGAGATATTGGAATAGCAAAAAACTATTTGAAATAAGGCTACCGCAATCCCACTGGCTTTAGACGGTGGGTTAAGGTAGCAAAAAATCAGAAATTATTGTATACTCATGGCATGGGAACATGGAAATCTAAAAACAGACACAAATACCTATTACAATATCACATTATTTTCGTCTGCAAATATAGGAAGAAATTACTGGTTTCGAGACAGATATCAGATGATATAAAGCAGTATTCATATGAGATATGTCAAAGGAACAGTGTTATTATCAGATATATGGAAACGGATAAAGACCATATTCATTACATGATAGAGACAGGACCAACAATGTCTATTAGTAAGATTGTAAACCTGATGAAGAGCTATACAACATACCATATATGGAAAAGATATCCCCAATATTTACGAAAACAATTTTGGAAAGAACATACCTTTTGGACAGATGGATATTTTGCATGTAGTGTAGGAAAGGTATCGGAAGAAATGCTGAAAAGATATATAG
>NZ_ATVU01000047.1:0-14969 GCF_000420885.1 Dorea sp. AGR2135
TTTCTATATATCTCTTCAGCATTTCTTCCGATACATTTCCTACACTACAGGCAAAATATCCATCTGTCCAAAAGGTATGTTCTTTCCAGAATTGTTTTCGTAAATATTGGGGATATCTTTTCCATATATCTTATTATCACACTGTGCCTCTGACATATCTCATACGAAAACTGTTTTATATCATCTGATATCTGCCTCGAAACCAGTAATTTCTTCCTATATTTACAGACAAAAATAATGTGATATTGTAATAGGTATTTGTGTCTGTTTTTAGATTTCCATGTTCCCACGCCATGAGTATACAATAATTTCTGATTTTTGGCTACCTTAATCCACCGCCTAAAGCCAGTGGGATTGCGGTAGCCTTATTTCAAATTGAATACAATTCCATAATTCCAATAATTTTATTTTTCCTGTTTCGTTTTCCCATTGTTCCTTACTCAGTATCACTTTATCAATTTTTTCCGTTTTAAGTTTCTCCGTCCCATAATGTCCCTGTTGTCTCTTACAATAAAGCATTTCAATCTTTCCAAAATACTCCGAATGTTCTTTCCCTGTTACAACTGCATCTAATGCCATATCCCTGGCTTCTGAACCATCAAAACTAATCAACAGAACATGATCACTCACAATATTCCGTCCAGCGATACTTTTTACTCTAAATTGATCAATACCGTTTCGTTTTCCCCAAAATTCCAACTCCACAGGCTCTTCTACTGCTTTTGAAATAACGGGAATTTCTGAATTGTACTTTGATGTTAATTTTTTCGTTTCCTTCTCAGGTGTTTTTATTGACTTATCATTTTCCCCTGAAATCATCCAGGTTAACATCACCATGATTCCCAATATGACAATAACACCTATCAACCAGCCAGGTATTACATGCCACGATGATTTTACTCCTGCTGTTCCTGCAGCTCCCATAAATATTCCCCACACAATCAACATTGGATATCTTACTTTTCTCATTTTCTCTTTCATACTCTTACGCCAGCCTTTCTTCTACTTAATCTTTACACTTGCCTCGCTTTCATTGCGAGAAACTTCTTTTTCTTGCTTATAATGTAAACGATCAAGTAACTTGAAGGTCAATATTTTTCGAGAAAATTTAATAGAAAATCGGAATCTTGGTATTTCATCATAAAGTGTTCAAAGGTGTTCAAACTTTTTGAAGCAAAAAAATAAGAGAAACGCTGTAAATTCAACATTTCTCCCATTTTTAACTAATGCCGCAGACCGGAATCGAACCGTTTTAAGCAATCACAAATACTGATAGAAAGGGGCTTTGAGGACTTCATCACGGTCTGGGTGTTCAAAAAGTGTTCAAATGTTTCTCATTCACAAACCGTATTTTTACTTGTAAAATGCTTCAATAGCTTGTGCTAAGAAATCAGCAGTACCTTCACCATATTTCTCATCAGTCATAGACTTAATTCTTTCGTTGCGATAATACTGTGCCTGTGCCAGCATAAAACCTTGTTCTTCTTTTATTTGTGAAAACTGCTTCATAAGTAAGCCATATTCTTCAACAACTTCTTGAACTTCCGAAGAATTTACATCACAATTTCTTTTTGCAATTAGTTTTTGCAAAACTGCTTCTATTCGTTTGTTGTAACTGTCAGCTACGTCTTTGCTAATAGGATTGTTGACTACAGATAAATATTTTTCTTTTCCTCCATACCACTCAACAACTTTGGCATAGCCTTTTTGCATTTCTTCTGATGAGACTGCCTCAATATAATGCTTTTTCCATTCTTCAACACTTCCAAACTCTTTGATAGCAAGTTCTTTCATATTGTCGGGCATATGTTCAAGCATAGTTTGAAACATTTCTTCCACTTCTGTTTTACTGAAAATTGCAAAATCCATTTTATTCTCTCCTTTCAGAATATCATCAATGCTGGTAATCAGACGTTCCATACGTTCTTTTTTTGCTACCAACATTTTTCTCTGCATTTGCAAAAGCTGGTTTCTTTCTAGAACCGGGTTATCCATAACAGCTTTGATTTCTTTCAATGGAATATCAAACTCACGGAAAAACAAAACCTGCTGTAATGTTTCCAATGCCTTATCGTCATAAAGCCAGTATCCCGCATCACTTTTTTCTGTTGGCTTTAACAATCCAATTTCATCATAATAGTGAAGCGTGCGAACGCTGATACCTGTTAAATCTGATATTTCTTTTACTGTCCTCATAACTGCTGACCTCCTGTTCCTGATAAGATAACTTTAATCTATGACGTTCCGTGAGAGTCAATAGTTTTCAGTTCAATAAATTGATTTTTCATCTCGACAAGCTGGAATTTTCCTATCCTATAAAAACATTATAAATCACTACAACATAGACAAATACTGCGGTTAAGCAGGTCATGAAAAGCCCACTTTTATCTCGATTATTTTTATATTCTACACTTCTTAATAATAAAAGAGTGGCAAGTGATACAAGCATAATCGGGTTTGCTATGTCAAATGGAAGAATTTTCACTAATCCTAATACAGCGAAAAGCATTGTTATTCAACTAATATGTGATTCTATTTTTATTCCGTACTGTCCAATCTGGTTCTGAACTGCATTCAAAAAATGCTCACAATTTTCTGTTATATCATACTTAAAATGTATTTCTATAATTGCCATCACAATTTCTTCTTCTGGGTACTGTTCCTCGTATTGTTTTGTTTCCAAATAACGAATATATGCGTTAATTTTTGCTTGCAAAAGAATTAAGTGGTCATGTTCGCTTAACGTATTGTTCCCGTTCCATGCAAAGTGGTCGTTCAATAATAAACATAGTGCTTTTCTATTTTTATCTATCGCTATGCCATCAATGATATTCTCATTATCTATTGCCATTTTCCTTTCCTCCACTTCCAATTCGACAACTTAGGATTTGTTATTGCCTTTATGGTAGAAGTTCTATTGTCTTGTTGTTGATTTCTACTTCCAATGTTACACCATATTCCATAATCCATGAATGACTTGTTTTTAATAAATTTAATATAAGTTGGTCTGGTTTTTCTTTAAAAGTAACTCGTAAAATAATTGGACATTTCAAATATTTATTTTGAAATTCTGCACTCTTAGTGTATTTCAAATATGCTTCAATTTTGGTCAACAATGCTCTTTGAGTTTTTTCTTCTCCGTCAATAAACCCATAGCAAATCAAGAATAGTACAATTTCTCCTGTTTTCTTTTCTGCCATAATGTCAATAGAGTATAAATCTCCAAACATTTCTTCTATTGTCATATAATAACTCCTCCATTTTGTTTCCCGCAAATTCAAAATTGTCTAATTCTTCCCCCCCCCCCACATTATAGTTCCATTTTCTAAGCAATGCAATAAAAAAGAATAACATAACAACACACCACCTGTGCTGTCTGCTATCCTTTTCGACTTACCACCATTATTCATTCGCTGTCCGTATCTTTCAAAGACTAACGTTCCGCAGGATGCCCAGAGCGACGGTTCCTAACAGGGCGGAGGGTCGGCTGGGCAAGTGGACGGTTCTCTACACATCCCCTATTCTGCCAGATATTCTATCGCCGATTCTCTTCTTCCCTCATATTTGTCTTTCGCAAGAAGTTCATTGATAAAACACAGCAGTTTCTCCGTGTCATCATCGTCCAGTAAATCCATTTTCACCAGTATATCAAGTTCTGTCTGGTTCTTTGGATGTACGGATACTGGCTGAGACATATCAACCACTACTTTCAGCCGATTGGTTTTCTGTGTAGTTTCAATATCCGTAGTCAGTCCCATGACATGACTTTTACTTACTCCAAATATCTGCGACAGCTTTTCCCATATGGATTCATCTCTCGGTGTTCCATTGCCGTTCTCATAGTTTGTCAGCATACTCTGCGAAATACCCAGTTCTTTTGCCAGTTCCGCAACCGTGATATTGCTTTCTTTTCTCAATGCTTTTATTTTATTCACGTTCAAGCACCTCCTTCATAAGCACATTATATTTCAAGATTTTCCGTCTGTCAATCTTTTTATCGGATATTCAGATATTTTACTTGACATTGTCTTTCTCTTGCTATATGATATAAATATCTTAATATCTGATAATCAGATATTTGTAAGGGAGGTGATTGCATGATACGAGGAAATGACTTTATTTTAAATCCGAACAAATTGGAAGAACAGTTTCAGTTAGTGGAAGTTTCTGATTGGGTAGACTTTACCACAAAAGAAAAATTAGGATTCTACTACACTGTCCTCTTCCCAAAATTGAAGTTTGAAAAGGTCAAGGTGGGTGTAAAAGCTACTAATCAGCTTGTTTCTAATGAAGAGCTTGAACAGAAAGGGCAAATTCCCGTTTCATTTGAGGGATTACATACATGGGCTAGTCTTTATAATGGACGTCTTTCTGTTAAGGCAGAAGCTGATAATATCAGAAAGGCAGGAATGAAATAATACGTCCATACCCAGCCAGTCAGTGCCGGACAGCGTCATAGGTCTGACTGGCTGGCCGTTGCAAAGGAAGATTTTTCTTCCGACTATACTTGATATATAAAACAACATCTTCCGAAAACAGGAAGAAAACGCATGATGAAAATAGGATATGAGGTGAAATTCGTGAACAGTACAAATGACTATTTTGTATACAATACGAAAATCATTGAAACTCCTACTACAAAAGAGATATATTTTTATGAATCTCCAATTTATAGTCATTCAAATACCAAATCAGATTTAACCAAAACAAGCAAACGAAAAACTTTTGATGAAATGTCGGCTCATAAGCAATATGACAGTTTGAAACGCAAGCAGAAACATTATGAACAGACACGCTGGGAAATTGCCCGTATCTTGGATTGCAATTTTGACAATAAAACCAAATTTTTAACACTGACATTCAAAGATAATATTCAAGACATTACCATAACGAACCGAGAATTTAAGTATTTCATTCAACGATTAAATTACTATTTATACCAGACGAAAATCCAGACATTAAAATATATTGCAACGTGGGAGAAGCAGAAACGTGGAGCAATCCACTATCATGTTATTTTCTTTGATTTTCCGTATATCGCAAAAGAGAAACTACAGGAATTATGGTCGCATGGGTTTATCAAAATAAACCGCATTGACGTAGACAGCAAAGAAAACAGAGGCCGCTACCTCAGCAAATATTTTGGAAAAGACCTGGAATTAAAAGAGCATAAGAAAAAAGCATTTTTCAAATCCCAGAATCTGAAAATGCCAATGGAACAAAAACTTATGCTCACCGATGATGTTTTCAAAGGATTGGAACAGGAAAACATTGTCTTCCAGAAAAAATACATCCGACAGGTATATGATACAAAGTCCTTTATTACCACAGGCTCGCTCCTAAAGGACAGCAGTGTAACATATATCAAAATAAAAAAGAGCCAGAACAGGTGTGCAAGGGGGATTTCTGATGAATAAATCCGTCACACAGTCCGACATTACTTTATTGAATACGCTCGCCACCTGTGCTAATATGTCAGCAGATGAAGTCTTCAAAGATTTTAAACTTATGGCAGACAAAAAAATCTTGGAGAACCACAAATATGAAATTTATTACTCGGAATCTGAAAAAAGCTGGCGCACTTATTTACCCGATGATACCAAACCCAATAACCGCCGTCCTGTTAAGAGGAAGAGTAAAGAGAACCTTGAAAAAGAAATCGTAAGATTTTATATTGAAAAGCAGAAAAACGAAAATCGTGAGAACATCACACTGGAAACGTTGTATGCAGAATGGCTCTTGTATAAAAGAGATTATACTTCTGTAAAGGCAAAGACAATTCAAGAATACGTTTCAGAGTGGAACAGATTTTTTAAAGACACGGCACTTTCTCAAATGAAAATCGGTGACATCAAACCGATTACACTTATCCGTTTTTTCAGAGAAGTTACCAAAGAACGCAAATATACACACAAACGGATAAGCAATGCACGTTCCGTATTGAATGGCATTATGAGCTATGCCATTGAAGAAGAGATTCTATCTCACAATCCTGTATCCGATGTGAATTTCAAGCAGTTTACATATAAACCAGTTGAAATACAAACGGATAATGTATTTTCCCATGAAGATACGCAGAAATTGCTGAATTATCTGAAATGTATCATCGAGCCTTATTCATTGGCAATACAGCTATCCTTTTATCTGTTTATCCGTATCGGTGAAACAAAAGCAATCCGCTGGGAAGATATTGATTATAGCAAGAGAACAGTCTATTTGCACCGACAAGTCACCTGTGAACGTACTCTGAATGATGATTTATCCTTTTCCAAAAGAGAAGTGAAAGTTGTAAACCAGATGAAGGGAAATACCTCTCATGGATTCCGTAAGCAGTTCTTAACAGATGAAGCACTCAAGATTCTCCAAAAGGCAAAAGAATTAAATCCTAACGGAATATATGTCTTTGAACCAGACGGAGAAATTATGACTACGGACAGCTTTAACCGCCGTTTAAAGAAATACTGCAAAGAAGCTGGTGTACCTTATCATTCCAGTCATAAAATCCGTTTCTACAATGCTTCAACAGCCTTTGACGGAAACAATCTCACAACCCTCAGTTATTTAATGGGGCATAGTGAAACAGCAACCACGCTTCACTATCTGCGAAACGTCAATAAAAGGGATAATGATATGCTTGCTTTTCAAAAACTTGGGATTTCATCATAAAGTGTTCAAAGGTGTTCAAACTTTTTGAAGCAAAAAATAAGAGAAACGCTGTAAATTCAACGTTTCTCTCACTTTTACCTACTGCCGCAGACCGGAATCGAACCGGTACGGGAGTATAAGTCCCGCAGGATTTTAAGTCCTGTGCGTCTGCCAGTTCCGCCACTGCGGCATTCTAGCTTCTGCGCCAACTCGTTAGAGCTGTGTGCATCGCGCGAAGCGCGTGTCACATTTTGCGACTAAACTATCTAAAATTCTGCAACAATCTCTCGTCGCAAAATGGGACCAATAGGGCTCGAACCTATGACCCTCTGCTTGTAAGGCAGATGCTCTCCCAGCTGAGCTATGATCCCATATTCAAAAAAATAAACGTGATATCATACAAATGATATCAACGACCCAGAAGAGACTCGAACTCTCGACCTCCGCCGTGACAGGGCGGCGCTCTAACCAACTGAGCCACTGGGCCAGATAAATGGACCTTCGGGGACTCGAACCCAGGACCGATCGGTTATGAGCCGATTGCTCTAACCAGCTGAGCTAAAGGTCCAAAATCATTAAGTCCCGTTTAGGAACTAAGCCGATGATCGGACTCGAACCGATAACCTGCTGATTACAAATCAGCTGCTCTGCCAATTGAGCCACATCGGCATAATAAAAATGACTCCAACGGGAATCGAACCCGTGTTACCGCCGTGAAAGGGCGATGTCTTAACCGCTTGACCATGGAGCCATATTCTTTATCGCTTGTGTGTTTTTCGTGTGTGTTTTTCGTGTGTATCACTCGCGACGAATGTTATAATATCATAGCGCAAGTGTTTTGGCAACCCTTTTTTTTAATTTTTTTTATTTTTTTGCAAAAACTTTTTATAATCCCCGAAAAGCCCCGTAAATACAGTGTTTTCAGGATTATAACTCCCCCCCCCCCAAAAAATTTTACCTTCCTATCAAGATAGTCATAATTTTGTTCGTTGATTTGTTGTTAAATCATCTCCTTTTTATTTTAGGAAATTTACACAAACTACGATAAAATGTATCATTGTATTTTGCAAAGTTTTTCCCTTGATACCATCTTTCGTGTGTGCTACGATAGACAAGCATTACTTTTCAACTACATATTAATAAGAAATAAGGAGATTTTACAAATGAAATTTTTGAAACAATTCGGGATTATTCTTGTCTTTTCTTTCATCGGAGAATTGTTGAACCATGTACTTCCGCTTCCAGTTCCTGCAAGCATCTATGGAATTATATTGATGTTCACCTGTTTAAAATTGGGTTTCTTCCCTCTTTCAGAGATTGAAGAAACAGGTCGATTTCTGATTGAAATCATGCCACTAATGTTTATTCCAGCTGCTGTAGGACTTTTAGAAGCATGGGATATTATTCGGTCAGTATGGATTCTGTACCTTGTTGTTACTATTTTCTCTACTATATTTGTTATGGCTGTCTCTGGCATGACTACTCAATATATGATTCGTTATTCCGCTTCAAAAAAAGCAGCGTTAAAAAAAGCTTTGTCTGCCAAGGAAGGGGAATGTGGCTATGGAATTTTTTAACAACTCTGTCTTTTTCGGGGTACTGTTAAGCCTTCTCGCCTACGGTATTGGCGCATTATTAAAACAGAAATTCAAACTTGCCATTTTCAATCCGCTCCTTATCGCAGTAATTATAGTAATTGCTGTTTTAGCAGTTTCCGGAATTGATTATAAGGTATATAATGAAGGAGCGAAATACATTTCTTATCTGCTTACACCAGCTACAATCTGCCTTGCTATTCCGCTTTATGAACAGTTCGAATTATTGAAATCCAACTGGAAAGCAATTGCGGTCGGTATTTTCAGTGGTGTACTTGCAAGCCTTGGAAGTATTCTTGCCATGGCAGTCCTATTTGGATTTACGCATCAGGAATATGTATCATTTCTTCCAAAATCTATTACAACTGCGATTGGAATGGATGTATCAGAAGAACTTGGAGGATACGTTTCCATCACCGTTGCTATCATCGTATTAACAGGTGTACTGGGAAATATGTGTGCAGAAAGCTTATGTAAGCTTTTCAAAATCGAAGAACCTATTGCCAAGGGTATTGCCATCGGCACTGCTTCCCACGCAATCGGAACTTCCAAAGCTATGGAGCTTGGGGATATTGAAGGCGCAATGAGCAGCTTGTCCATCGTAGTATCCGGACTTATCACTGTCATTGGTGCGTCCGTATTTGCACAATTCATGTAAGATATCAGAATTACGAAATGTATCGCATGAATCTATCCATAGTATCTTAGAAAAATAAATTACAAAGGAGACTCTCTCATGCCAGTATTTGATTTTAGTAATCCTGAATCAACAACGACAACAACCGAAGTTACTTACACTACATTTCACTCTGATAAAAATGTTGCTACTCCGGAAGATCCGATTCTTCTTCTGGACAATGTTTCCCGCCAGTGGGCTCATCATTCCTGCGGTGTATTCACAAACCCTGCAAAGCACACAGCATTTGAATTTGAAGAAGAAGATGGCATTATCAGTGCCAATATTCTTCAGATTGATTCCCGCTTTGTAAGCCTGATCAAATGGCTCGGCGAAAATCATATCAACGTTCGTCTGTCCGGTAAGAACCTCCCAGACGGTTATGCAGTCTACAAAATTCGTGAAATTGCCTATGGCGGTGCCACAAAATTATCTGCTGAAGACGGTTTCCTTCAGTTTATGATGGAACGGCTCTTTTCCAGCAGCGCCCCGCTTGACGAGACGCTGAAAGAGGAAGACTCTGAACTTGGTGATGATATGAAACTTACAAGTATTCAGAGTATTACCGACTTCATTACTTGTGCCGGAAGAACTCTTCCTGATAACATCCGTCTCTGGGCAAGACGTAATCTAGCAGTTGCAAAATCCCACGAAGTATCCCCGGAAGAACGACGCCACGCACAGCGTGCGCTTTCTATTATGATGAATATCCAGTGGAAGACAGATTATTTTGAATCAATTGATCCTGATGAAGCAAGACGTATCTTAGACGAAGAACTCTACGGTATGGAACGCGTAAAGCAACGTATTATAGAGACAATCATCCAGATTAATCGTACACATACCCTTCCGGCTTACGGACTTCTCCTGGTAGGACCTGCAGGAACAGGAAAATCCCAAATTGCCTACGCTGTTGCAAGAATCCTTAAGCTGCCTTGGACAACTTTGGATATGAGCTCCATCAATGACCCGGAACAGTTGACCGGAAGTTCCCGTATATACGCAAATGCCAAGACCGGTATTATTATGGATGCATTTGCAATGGCAGGAGAATCTAACCTGGTTTTCATTATCAACGAGCTTGATAAAGCTGCTTCCGGTAAAGGAAATGGAAATCCAGCCGATGTATTGTTGACACTATTAGATAATCTTGGATTTACAGACAACTACATTGAGTGTATGATTCCAACTTCCGGTGTTTATCCAATCGCAACAGCCAATGATAAATCCCAGATCAGTGCACCGTTAATGTCACGTTTTGCTGTTATTGATATTCCGGATTACACACCAGAAGAGAAGAAAGTTATTTTCTCCAAATTTGCACTGCCAAAGATTTTAAAACGTATGAGTTTAAAAGAAAGCGAATGTATCGTGTCACCAGAAGCTCTGGACGCTGTTATTGAAAAATTCTCAGATACGACTGGAATCCGTGATCTGGAGCAGGCTGCCGAGCATATCGCAGCAAATGCACTATATCAAATCGAGGTAAATCATGTATCCTCTGTTACATTTGATGCTGCTATGTTGAAAGAATTATTTGACTAAAATAATCTTCTGCACATTTTCTCGATCCTGCGAGGTATAAATTTTTAGAGCACTTTAACTACATCCATATGTAACTAAAAAATCTGTAATATAGGAGATTTTGATATATTTCTAAAATTCTCCATATTACAGATTTTTCACTATTTCAGTCAAACGTACTTAAAACTTCTCAATTAGGTTCAAGTCGAACATCCGTGAGACTTGGCTCGTGATTCTGGTCAGCAAAGCTGACATATTCCTATCAGAATCACTGCGCATCCTCGCGGAGTGTTTATCTCAGTCGGAGACCTAACTCCCACTGAGACAAATTTGCTATTACTCACCACTTGAAGAGGGGGAGTCTTCTCGACTGAGATAAATATTTATTACTGCCTTTTACGTCTGACAAGACCATAAAAAGTCAATGCAATTGCTATAGGACACATCACTTTCAGAATCGGCAATGATACATTTAAAATCGCATTTAATCCCGCACAGGAAATCACAAAACTGAAGACAGCAAATACAAGTAACCATTTAAAATACGAAATCTTCGGAACTAATTCGTGGAAATATGCAGAACAGCAACATAGCAAACCTACACATACATTAAAACATGCTATGAAAAATATAATACCAATCAATACTTTTCCATAGATACCAAAACATGCGTGAACTGCATAGGTCAGAATCTGCGTTCCATTTTCCACATTTCCGACCTTACTACTGCACAATACACCAATATATGCTGTTGCGCTATATACAATACAAAGTAAGATTCCAGCTCCAATTCCCGCCAGAATCGTCTCTTTAGCCACACCTTTCCGATTCTTCACACCAAATGCTTCAATGTTCATAGCTATAACTGCACCAAAGTTAAATGCCGCTAAAATATCCATTGTCTGATATCCCGTGACAAAACCATGCTGAAGCGCATGCCCTTTATAGCTCGCATCTGCCTGTCTTACAACTGTCGGGAACTTTACAACAACTCCCACGAAAATAACTGCAATCAAAATCAACAGAATCGGTGTCATTACTTTTCCCAGTAAATCCTTAAGTCTCGTTGGCTTCAGCGCGACTATCGTTGCTATCACAAAAAATGTAAACGAGTATATACACCGCATAATCAATAAAGACTCAGCACTGACTCCGTCAGATAAAAATGGCACGACCGCCATCTCAAAACTGGTAGATGCTGTCCTTGGAATTGCAACAAAAGGTCCGATTAACAAATGGATCAGCACCGCATAAACTGTCGCAAATGCCGGGTGTATGCTTCCCGCCAAATTCTTCAATCCATCATGCTTTGCCACAGATATCACCGCAAGAGCAGGTAATACCACCGCCGTCAGTAACATTCCAACCATAGCCGGTATCGTACTGCTGCCCGCTTCAGCACCCAGAAACGGCGGAAATATCAGATTGCCTGCTCCAAAAAACATGGAAAACAGCGTAAATCCGATTACACATCTATTTCTCATAGACAAACTTTTCATAAATCACTCTTACACTCCTTCAAGTTATTTTTTGTTATAAATTCAAGAATGCCTCTGCAATCCTGCCGGAGGCTATATCAGCTGGGGGATTGACTCCCACCACTGATACCAGCTTGTTTCTCACCACCTATAAAGGTGGAGTCATCTCCCAGCTGATATTCTTCAAATGCTCTAACAATCCTGTACAACCTTCCAGTACATCATCATAGGTCGCATCAAAATTGCCCGTATACCACGGATCAGCAATTTCTGTTCCCGGACGATCCGTAAAGTCTAAAAGCATAGAAACTTTTTTCTCTGGATCTGAACCGATGATTCTCATAATATTTCGGATATTCCACGCATCCATACCGATAATATAATCAAACTCTTCATAGTCTCTTCTCATCATCTGCCGTGCCCTGTGGTTGCCACACGGAATTCCTACTTCTTTTAACTTCTGTCTCGTGCCATGATGAACACCATTACCAATCTCCTCACGACTAGTTGCAGCCGAATCAATATAGAATTCACTGGCAAGCCCCGCCTGGTCTGTTAGATATTTCATAACATATTCAGACATCGTTGATCGGCAAATATTGCCGTGGCAGATGAAAAGTACTTTTATCATTGTTGCATAACCTCGCATTTCTTAGTTTTTCTTGGTATTTCGGGCTTTGTAAGCCTTTGTAAATTTTTGCTTTCTGGCATAACCTGGTTTATTTTCGCATAATATTGTCCGCAAAAGGTGTAAAATAAGGTGTATGTTTTTCTATTTTACACCTTGCTATTTTCAATTAAAAATCGTAATTACACAATCTGAATCCGGGCAACTTCTTCCCTGGCATCCTCAAGATTTACATGCGTATATGTATTCAACGTTACGCTAATCTCTGAGTGGCCCATCAAATATTGCAATGCTTTTGGATTCATTCCGGATTTTGCCATATTTGAGCAATAGGTATGCCGACATACATGTGGATGTGTCAAGTATAGGACAAAAAAAATTTTATTTTTTTCTGCCGAAAACTATCTGACGCTCCCATCAGGTAGTCCCAGCACCTTTATTATCTTCTGATAAGTCATTTTTGTCCTGCTCAAGTTATCTCTGTTCTGAAAAAATATCGTCAAAATTCCATTCGATTTCGATTTCATCCTGACTATGAACACGGATCACCTTGATAATCTCACGCAGCTTCTCTGTATCGAACTTCTGAATTCCCAAGAAATCTTTTAGTTTTATTTTATCAGAAAGTTCATTTTGTTCAAGAAGCTTTTTGCTATTCTCCGCATCTTCTATTTTTCGTTTAATTTCATCCAGCTGTCCACTTATCTTTTCCGCTCTCTGCTTATACAAATAACGATCCATACGACCATCTTTGTAATCATCATAGAGTTTCATCTTTTCCGAGGTCAACTGTCGGCTCTGCTTTTGCAATTCTGCGGTATTGATCTCTTTGTAGTCGCATTGCCTGTTGTAAGATACTTTCTTTTCTTTTTCCAACATTGACGCTGCATACTGATGAACAAGCCCAAGGATATTCTCCTCCAGCGGTTCCCGTCGGATCACCAGACTTCGACACACAGGATCTCCATTGGTTCGAGCATCTGAGCATTTTAGCAGATGCTCCGTTTCTTTTAGCAAAGAATGCCCACAGTTGGCACATAACAGCAATGCTGGTTGCTTTTTACGTCTTTCCAGAGTAAAATTGGTGCGTGATTCCGCAACACTTCTCTTCTTTTTCGGATGCATTTCATTTGCTTTTTCAAACAATGCCCTGTCTATAATTGCCGTATGATGATTTTCCAGGCGAACCCATTCTGTTTCATCATTCAGAACTGCTTTATGACCGGTATGCATACTGCAACGTGTTTTGCCCCAGATTCTGGTTCCAATATAAATCTCATCCCGGACAATTGCCGCTACTGTCGTAGGGCTCCAGTGTTTCTTTTTGATCGTGTCAAACCTCTGGAACTGCACCTGATCCCCTCTTGATAATTTCTGCTCATCACAAGTGGCAATCGCCTGTCTGTTCAATTCCCTTGTAATATCTGCAAAACTTGTTCCTTCCGCTGCCATCCGAAAAATCATTTTCACGACTTTTGCAGCCTCCGGATCAACTTCCAGTCTTCCGTCTTTTCCTTTTTTATAGCCATATCTGGCATTTACTGGAAGGCGTGTACCATTTCTCGTTCTTGTCTGCAATGCTGATGAAATTTTCTTGGACAAATCCAGGCTATACATATTGTATACCAGATTCTGCAATGCTACATTCATTCCACCAGTCATTCCGCTGCTTGCTGCACTGTCATAGCTGTCATTAATCGAAATAAATCGAATCTGTAGAAGTGGGAAAATATATTCAATATAAAATCCAACTTCCAGATAGTCTCTTCCGAATCTGGAAAAGTCTTTTACAACTACACAGCCGATTTCTCCACTTTTCATGTCATCCTGCAGCTGTTGAAATCCCTACCTTTTAAAATGAGTACCGCTGACACCGTCATCCACATATTCCAGGATATCTGCCTCAGCAACACCCAACCGATCAATCACAAATGATTTTAACAGAATTCTCTGAGAAGTTACACTGTCGCTCTCTTTTTTGGCTCTGCCATCTACATTGTCATCTTCTGCGGATAAACGGATGTAAACAGCTGTTTTTCTATGATCTGTCATCTTGACTGCGCCTCCTTCTCTTTCTTTAATTTCTGTAAATCTGCAAACTGATCGTCATATACCAGCTTGATCTCATAATCATACTTACCATGGATAATAATTGAATCCACAAAGGCATCTGCCATTTCTTTTGTCAGCTTACGCTTTGACATATAAGTATGTATCACATTTCCCCAGCCTTCTTCAATGTGGTAATCCTGGGAATACCGAACCTGTGCCGCCAATACTGTGTCCAGACGGCTCTTGATATTCTCAATTTCATTGGAATAGATCCGAGAAAACTGTATGTACTCTTCTTCTGTAATCAAACGTTCCGAGTAATCTTCATATAAATCCGACTTACGCTTACTGATTCGGCTTAGTTCCCGTCG
>NZ_ATVU01000048.1:0-14990 GCF_000420885.1 Dorea sp. AGR2135
AATTGCTTTTTCGTCCCATAAGATTCTCCCCCTTTTCTTTCGATTTCCGATAAAAGTAGTTTAACAGAAATCGAATAAAAAGAAAAATTTATTATAAAACGTTGTCGTCAAAATGACGGTGGATAAAAATTGATTTTAGCAACTTATCAAGAATAGTTGTCCACAAAAAATAGCCCAAATTTATTCCTAATAAAGTATTTTAATCAAAATGTAATTAATAGTTCTGTTAGATAAAGGATATTCAAAAAAATGAGGAAGAAACTGTGGATAAGTTCTTCCTCCAAAAAATAAAATTTCTCTGTTTTTTATATTTTAGTTCAGCCGAAGGCTGAACTGTTACATAAATTCTGTCAATAAACGACACGCTTATTGACAAAAATTATCAATTATGTTATCGTATCTCCTTGTAAAAGATTATGATTTGTGAGGGAGTAGCAGGCGTATATCAGATGAAAACGGATTCTGAACGCAACAAGTCAACATACTGATCTTTTAGATCTGGCTTGTTTTAATTTGTGAGACTCACGTATGGCTGTAAAGCTTATACGTGGACTCTCTTTATATGGAAGTATTGACCAGGTATGGCAGACAGCTGTACCTGGTTTTTATATAGGAGGAAATGAACGATGAACTGGAATTTTTTGTTTTTTATGAACAGCGCTCTTTTGGGAGTTGGGTTGGCAATGGATGCATTTTCTGTGTCACTTGCGAATGGAATGAATGAAAAAAAGATGAAGAAATCTCGTATGGCCTATATTGCAGGAGTGTATGCATTTTTTCAGTTTCTGATGCCTATGGGGGGTTGGATTTGCGTACATACAATTGTGCAGCTATTTGGTCAGTTTCAGAAATGTATCCCTTGGATCGCATTAATACTATTGCTTTATATTGGCGGAAGCATGATATGGGAATCAGTAAAAGGCGAAGAAGAAATTGAAGAAGTAAAAAAATTAAGTTTCGCAGTATTGATGCTGCAGGGAATTGCAACATCCATTGATGCATTATCTGTAGGATTTACTATTGCAGATTATGGATTTGTTATGGCGCTGGTCTGTTCCATTATCATTGCAGTTGTGACATTTGCGATATGTGAGACAGGCTTATATCTTGGAAAGACATTAGGAACAAAGCTGGCCGGAAAAGCAGATGTCTTAGGTGGAGTGATTCTGACTGGTATCGGAATCGAGATATTTGTGAAAGGCGTATTTTTCTAGGAAAGGGTGAAGCAGACATACATCACCACATCCCTGCATAGATTGTAAAAAAACAAACTATGCAGGGGTTTTCTATGAAGGATTATATTGAAGAGCGGGCGGTGGAAATCGCATATTATATTATTGAAAATAAAGCGACTGTCCGGCAGACTGCGAAGAAATTCGGAATGAGCAAGAGCACGATACATAAGGACGTCACGGAGCGTCTGCTGCAGATCAATCCGGCACTGGCGGGGGAGGCAAGGAAGGTGTTGGATCAGAATAAGTCGGAAAGGCATATCCGTGGTGGACTTGCTACGAAAGAGAAGTATCTTCATCAACATATGCTAAGACAGCATTAAGCGGTGTTAAGATACTGTTAAAAATATCAGATTTGTGCATACAAAGGGATTTTGAAAGCTAATATTTTGGCGTATTTGTCTCTTTTTTTCCGTCTCCGATTGTGCTAACATTTAGCACAGCAAAGGAGGTATGACATTATGAGTCAGAGAACAATCATATTTTCGAGCCCTGAAGACGTTCTGAATTTTGTTAGAACAGTTGAAAAGTACCCTTACGATATGGATCTGGAAAGCGGACGCGCCGTTGTAGATGCAAAGTCACTTTTAGGTCTGATGAATCTGGGACTCAACAAAGAAATTGAGTTAAAAGTTTACGATGAAAACTGCCAGGATCTGTTTGATGAAATTTCAGAGTACTTTGCAGCATAAGCAGTCATCAGGATATTTATGAATGAAGATCTAATTATAGAAGATCAAAAGAAAATTAATCTTGTGGGGAAAAACTTCTCGTCGTATAATAGGTGCGGTGAGGAGTTTTTTGAATTATGAAAAAATGTAATATTGACCGGAGTCATTATCTGTTTGATAATCAGGCTCTGGTGTCTTTAATTGTACCATTAATTATTGAGCAGCTTTTAACAGTGCTGGTTGGAATGGCAGATTCCATTATGGTCGCAAATGTTGGTGAAGCAGCGGTGTCTGGAGTTTCATTGGTAGACCAGATTATGGTACTTCTGATTAATATATTTGCAGCGTTGGCAACAGGAGGTGCTGTTGTTGCAGGACAGTACCTTGGACAGAAAAATAAAGAACAGGCATGTAAGTCTACGATGCAGCTCATGTGGTCTATGGGATTTATTTCCCTTGTCATTACAGCATTTGTATATGCGTGCAAATATTGGATTTTGCATGGGGTGTTCGGACAGATTGAGGCAGATGTTATGCATCATGCAGATGTTTATCTTCTGATCGTGACAGCATCTATTCCATTTATCGCATTGTACAATGGTGGGGCAGCAGTATTTCGGGCAATGGGAAATTCGGAAGTGTCCATGAGGGTGTCATTGCTTATGAATGCAATCAATGTAAGTGGAAATGCAATCTTAATTTACGGGTTTCATTGCGGAACAGAAGGTGTTGCGATTCCAACGCTAGTGTCCAGATTTGTAGCAGCATTTATCATAATAAAACTATTATTAAAGGATAAATGGTCGTTACATCTGGAACGAACATTTCGTTTCAATCCGGATTGGAGCATGATCAGGAAAATATTGAGCGTGGGAATTCCTAATGGACTTGAAAATAGTATGTTCCAGCTTGGAAAAGTTCTGGTGCTGAGCCTGGTATCCACATTCGGAACTTATGCGATTGCAGCAAATGCAGTTAGCAATGTCATTACGTTATTTTCCATTTTGCCGGGACAGGCAATCTGTTTGGCAGTAACTACTGTAATTGCGAGGTGTGTTGGGGCAGGAGATTATGAACAGGCAAAATATTACAATAAAAAACTAATTCTGCTTACGCACATAGGAATGGCAATCACAATTTTTATTGTATTTATCACATTGCCATTTATTTTAAAAGTGTACAATCTTTCAGAAGCTGCATCTGAGGCTACGAGACACATTATCTGGTTCCATGGCTTTTGTGCAATATTGATTTGGGCTGAATCATTTACATTGCCGGCAACATTCAGAGCTTGCGGTGATGCAAAGGCATGTATGATTATTTCTACAGTATCTATGTGGATTTTTCGAGTAGGAGCCAGTTATATTCTCGGGAAAAATCTTGGGCTTGGAGTTTTTGGAGTCTGGGTGGCTATGATTATCGATTGGGCATTCCGTTCACTGTTATTTGGAATCCGTTATTTTAGCGGAAAGTGGAAAAAGCATGCACTGGTAAGTTAGATATTGCTATATGCCATTCAGGTAAGAAAAAATTCGGTAGAAGCAGAGTCATTATTTATAAAATGTGGAAAAATTCTAGAGAATTTAAAAGAGAATTTCAGAAAAAATGTGGGAATACATAGAGAATGCTAGAAAGTTGCTTGTCAAGGTGACAGACGTACATTATAATAAAATTAGCGTATTTAATTTAGGAGGAAAATCTTGTGAAGAGAGAATTAGTAATTGTCATTGATTTTGGCGGACAGTACAATCAGTTAGTTGCAAGACGTGTCAGAGAATGCAATGTGTACTGCGAAATCTATTCTTATAAGACAAATCTTGAGAAGATAAAAGAAATGAATCCTAAGGGAATCATTTTAACTGGCGGACCGAACAGTTGCTATGAAGAAGGAGCACCGACCTGTTCAAAAGAATTATTTGAGATGGGAATTCCGGTACTTGGACTTTGCTATGGTGCACAGCTCATGATGCACGTGCTTGGTGGAAAAGTCGAGAAGGCAGAGGTCAGCGAATATGGTAAAACAGAGGTTCTGGTTGATAAGACAGAATCTAAGTTGTTCAAAGATGTATCCGAGAAGACTATTTGCTGGATGAGCCATACGGATTATATTTCTCAGATAGCACCGGGATTTGAAATTTCTGCACACACAGCAGACTGCCCGGTAGCAACAGCAGAGAATGCAGATAAGAATCTGTATGCGATTCAGTTCCACCCAGAGGTACTTCATACAGCAGAAGGAACAAAGATGCTTTCAAACTTCGTTCTTGGTGTCTGTGGATGCGCCGGAGACTGGAAGATGGATGCATTCGTAGAGAATACGATTAAAGAAATCCGTGAGAAAGTCGGGAATGGAAAAGTGCTTTTGGCATTATCCGGAGGAGTCGATTCTTCTGTTGCAGCAGGTCTGTTATCCAGAGCAATCGGAAAGCAGTTGACGTGCGTATTTGTAGATCATGGTCTTCTGCGTAAAGATGAAGGAGATGAAGTTGAAGGAGTATTCGGACCGAATGGTCAGTTTGATCTGAACTTTATCCGTGTCAATGCACAGCAGAGATATTATGATAAACTGGCAGGAGTTACAGAGCCTGAAGCAAAACGTAAGATTATCGGTGAAGAATTTATCCGTATCTTTGAGGAAGAAGCAAAGAAAATCGGTGCAGTAGATTTCCTGGCACAGGGAACGATATATCCGGATGTTGTAGAGAGTGGACTTGGCGGAGAATCCGCAGTTATTAAATCTCATCATAACGTAGGAGGGCTTCCGGACTACGTTGATTTCAAAGAAATCATTGAGCCGCTCCGCGACCTGTTTAAGGACGAGGTAAGAAAAGCTGGGCTTGAACTTGGAATTCCAGAAAACCTGGTATTTCGTCAGCCATTCCCAGGACCGGGACTTGGAATCCGAATTATCGGAGAAGTAACAGCTGAGAAAGTAAGAATTGTTCAGGATGCTGATGCAATCTACAGAGAAGAGATTGCAAAAGCTGGACTTAATCGTGATATTAACCAGTACTTTGCAGCACTTACAAATATGCGAAGTGTAGGAGTTATGGGAGATTTCAGAACATATGATTATGCAGTAGCCCTCAGAGCTGTAAAGACAATCGATTTCATGACAGCCGAGGCGGCAGAAATTCCATACGAAGTATTGAATAAAGTCATGAACCGAATTATAAACGAGGTGAAAGGAGTCAATAGAGTATTCTATGATCTGACGAGTAAGCCACCTGGAACGATCGAGTTTGAATAGTTGGAGCTATCACAGGGCACACCTCATTATCCTGTAAAAGGCAAAAATAATTATCCTATCAGCAACAGAGATCAGTACTGCAGCGTACCTCTGTTGCTGTTCTTTTTCACCATCGCTGCCCCGTTCACATAGGGATTCGGACTTGTATAAAACAGAGCGTAAACAGCAACGTGATATCGGCAATGGCAATACCACTGCGAGAGTTTGCTGCGAAACTACAAGGGCATGGGTAACACTGCGAAACGTTGATATTTCCTGGTGTTGCAGGGTGTGTGGGATGCTTTGGATGATGCTGCGAAAGTGACATTGCGATAGTGCTGCTGTGTAAGATGATACTGTTATATGGGACGCGATAGAAGTTGGGTTGTCAGGATTACCACTGCGGAATGTGCTGTGGAATTGCGCTGCAGTGCCGGAGGGTTTTGCAGTGCCGGAGGGTTTGGCTGTGTGGTTTTGCTGTGGGATGTGAGGATAGTGAGGATACTGGATTTTGCCCTTTGAGGATAATGTGGTGTGCCCCGGAACAGGAGCAGAGCTTCAAAGCCTTTATTTTCAAGGGTTTTGAGGCTCTTTCCTTTTAGAATTGCATTTTGATTGCATTTTTTTATTCAACTGCTCTGTGATAGATTGCTGTATGCTGATTGCTGGTGTAATCGGCAACACTGGTTGTTGCCGGAGTATAAGTGAGAACACCAGTTAATTTTTTGGCAACTTCCACGTTGGTGTTGGGATATAAATGTCCATAGGTTCCTAACGTAGTCTGTATCTTTTCATGCCCCAGACGTTCTTTAATCAATAAAGGATTTTCACCCATACTGATGAGCAGGGAAGCATGGGAATGTCTGAGTGCATGAATTTTGATACGGTGTACGCCTGCCAATCCAGCAAGTTTTTCTAATGCCCGTGGGAGGGTGTGCTTACTGGTGGGAATCCCATTGTAGCTTAGTACAAGGTCGCAGCCCTTTAAAACCTTTTGCTGTACTTCCTGCCATGCTTTCAATTCTTTGATGGTATCTGTGTCAATATAGATAGTGCGAATACTGGCTTGTGTCTTTGGCTCCACAAATTTGTATTCGTCCATTGTTTTATAGTACAGCGTTTTTGTTATACTTAAAAGTCCAGTTTCAAAGTTGATGTCCGACCATTGCAGGGCTGCGGCTTCTCCGATTCTCATTCCGGTCATAAACAGGAGCCAGTATGAAATGAAAAGGTAATGTTCGTAATAATCTCCCTTGTAGAGCAGGGAAATTACCTTTTGAAATTCATCCAGTGTCCAGAAATCCACTTTTGTTTTCTTGCTCTTGATGTTTCCTATCATTCGTGATGGATTTTTCTTTGCAAGACCGAGAACAACTGCTCGGTCAAAGGCAATAGAGAGCATACCCTGTACAATACGGATATAGTTTGGACTAAATTCTTTTGCGAGTTCAAGCTGCCAGTTCTGGACGTTAATGGGTTCTATCTCATCCACCGTCATTTTGTAAAAGTATGAAAAATGCTTCTGAATGGTAGAACGGCGGTTCAGATAGGTGCTTTCCTTTACTTGTGTTTTATACCAAGGAAGATAAGTTTCCTCAATAAACTGTTGAAAAGATAGCTGCTGTTTCTTTTCTGTTAATTCTTCTGTGGATGTCAGCATAAGTTTTGAATATGCTTCTCTGGCTTCTTTTTTTGTCTTGAATCCACTTTTGTATTTCTGAATCTGTTTTCCGGTAATCGGATGAAAACCTAAGTTTGCTCTAAAATAATAAGTTCCGTTTTCTGCTTTCTTAATAGGGTCTTTTGCCATGATTTCACTCCTTACATAAATGTGCAAGAAGTACAATCAGTTCGATTTATCAGTAAAAGTAATCCCTAGCAATTCTTCCACAGCTTCTCTGGGAACCCTGTCCAGTTTGCGTGACTGATAGTAGGTATGCCCTTTTGAAATCATAAGTTTTTTTGCTTCTCTTATGATGTCTGCTGCGAATGAAGTTCCATAACCCAGTTCTATTAAGTCTTTTTTTGTTACTGTAATCATGTTCCTCCTTTCCATAGACCAGATATGGAACCCTCAATATCTGTCTATATTATATCAGATTTTGTGGCAAAAGTAATATTAAGATTGTATTTCCTGCAAATAGTTATTTGATTTTGAATGAAAAATTCTAATTCAAAATGGTATCTAAGCAAGCCGAACAGCTTTCGCTAAAGCTCATGGGAATCTCACCCCTGCATGGTTCTCATCCAGCCGTACCCTTTGCCAGCGGTGCTACATCATCACACGGACTAAGGCTGTACGGAAGTATCATTATCACAATAGAAAGGTCATGGCGGCAGCTCTGCGGTAAGCTACTTATGGAACGCTGGCAGGAATCGCTATCCGGTATCATCCCTCCTTTGGTGGGTTACGGCGTGCCAGCCCAACGGCTCTCTTTCTATCGAAACGTATTCGGCTGCTTTATGCTGCGTTGATTAGACGCTTTCTTTTTCAAGGAACAATCCGGCTTTGTCAGCCTGTTAAAATGCACTGGTGATAATGCACTTTAATAGACTGGCAAGCTCTGTCTGGGAAGCATGGGTTTGTCCACGCTTCCACAGGCGAGCGTTATTTCTAGTTTGGTTCCCTGATTTCAAAAGATAAAATCTTTGCAATCAGACGTGTTTCCATCCGGCGGCGTAGGGTTTCATCTACAACCATGTGGGTATTTCCATATTCGTCTTTCATGGGACGCATGGAACGGCTGGCAATAAAACCGCTGTAATGGCGTACAATCTGGTTGACTGCTTCAATATCGCCGTCCGTAGCTCTTACAATCACAGGAAACGGAATCATAGGGTGCTTTGCTGTCATGCTTCGTCCTCCATAAATTTTTTGATAAATTCCAGTCCGGCGTGTCTTCTTCTCTGGATGGTAGAACGGTTGACTTCCAGAATTTTTGAGATTTCCGTATCGTCAAATCCAAGAAAATAATATCGCAGGATAACGTCACGTTTCTTTCCGTCCAGACTTTCTAATGCTTCGGCTAACAGGCTGTTTTCAATGCGGACAGTAAATCCATCCATTTCAAAAGTATGGAAGTGGGATGGATAGGTGTCTTCGGAAGAAAACAGATTGACGGTGTAATCGTCCATATCACAGAACAGGGTTTCCCGTTTACACTGTCTGGACAACGCTTTGAGATAGTCTTTGCGTTCATCCTCCATAGCGACTTTACAGATATAATCAAACTGGTTCTCTATGGTTGTCTGAAATTCAGATGGCTTCATTATTGCTCACCCCCTTTCCAGCCTTGAAAGGGAGCGAGTTGATAGGAATTTCTGTTTCTTTCCCCCTTTTCGCTCTTAGTCCCGACAGGACAGGGGGTGCAGTTGCGTTTTGAGAAGAAAAATTTAAAACCTTTTTCTTCCAACTAAAAAAGCACGCAAACAGACGATATTTCTGCTTGTGTGCTTCGATAGTTCTTTCTATGTATTCTGAAAAACCACATTGAGGGTCAGAATTTTCTAGTGTAGGTAGATGGCTTTTTTTAACGGTTTACCGAATGTAGATATATTTAAGAAAATATTTTGCATAGCGGCTTCCTCCTGTAAGCCGCCGGAGCCTAAAAAAAGCTGACTTTAATACAACCTCCATATATTCTGGAAAAAAGAAAGACGGCGGCTTTTGTCAAACCGTCGTCTGGAAAGATTTATGAGATTTTGACGCAAGAAAAGTGTACTGCCAAATAACGGTTTTTTTTATTTCCGTTTCAGCAGCATAGTTTTATCTTTGATACGCATAATAGGAACTGTACAACTATACAATACGTTTTTCTATACCTGTCACTATTATAACAGGAACAGTAAAATGTATGGAGGTGGTGTATTATGCGTAAAAAAGAAGATAAATATGATTTCAGGGCGTTGGGGCTTGCCATAAAAGAAGCCCGTAAAAAACAGGGTTTGACCCGTGAACAGGTGGGAGCAATGATTGAGATTGACCCACGCTATTTAACCAACATTGAGAATAAAGGGCAGCACCCAAGTTTACAGGTGCTTTACGACCTTGTATCTCTGCTGAATGTATCAGTGGATGAGTTTTTCTTGCCTGCCAGCAGTCAGGTGAAAAGCACCAAACGTAGGCAGTTAGAAAACAAAATAGACAATTTCACAGACGCTGACCTTGTTATTATGGAAAGCGTTGCAGATGGTATTGTCAAATCTAAGGAAGTGGGGGAAATGTAAATCCTCCACTTTTGTTTATAATTGCAGTGATATTAGAATTGATACTCTGCAATATTTTTGAAATCATTGTTCAACACATAATATACCTTATTTTTAGCAACGGAATATATAAAAGAAACTCTGGTTGCCCAAAGTCCTTCCTGACGTACTGACCTAAGTACATCAAAGGCGTTGGAAATAGAGAAGTTTTCTCCATATCCTTGCAGTAAATCCTTTGCCTTTTCATATCTGTTATCCCCAGATAAAACATATGGATTAGTCAATTCTGGTTTTAAAATGGAGTAATTTGTTATTAAGGAATATTTTTCTTTTTCCAAGCGATACCCAATCCCCGGTTCAATAATGAGAACACGCCCATTTCTATCCGAAAACATAGCCTGCATAGTAGTGTCAGGTGCATAAGTAATTTTCTTTTTTTTCACTATTTCCAATGAATCGTCAAAAGAGAGATTGCCTTTTATAAAGTTTTCTGTCAAATCAGCTATTGTATAGCATGATTCATTACTGCAAAATTGTGCATTGTCATTTCCATGTACATACAACAATGTGCCAACATTCCCATTTCTATTGATTCCGTGAAAAGAGTGGTACTTATTATCGGACATTTTTATCCCTATAAAAAAACGGTCTTTTTCGGCAATTACAGTATGTTCCCATTCAGAAAGGTCAATATCAAAATTGAACCCAACAATGGTTTCTTTTCCATTATACACAAATCTTGTACACATATTTGTATTTCCTTTCGTAAACTAATTTGAATAACATAAAAACTAATTACATTAGTAATTTTAAATATTATAAGACTGTTTGTCAATACAAGAGTTCATTTTTTTTAACCAAATTATTGACTTCATTAATTTGATTACTTAAAATGAAGTAAATGATGTATAGAAAGAGGAAAATGAATATGCGAGTTACAAAAGCCGAAGTTATAAAAACTGCTTCTGATATGGCTGATAGAAATGGACTTCATAATGTTTCTTTGAAAGCTATTGCTGAAAATTTAGGGATTCGTACCCCCTCCTTATATAATCATATAGGAAGTTTGGATGAACTTCTTAGGGAGATAGCACATAGTGGTATGCGTACTATGAATGAAAAAATGATTCGTGCAGCAATCGGTAAGACAGGGGATTCAGCATTAAAATTAGTGGCAGTTGAATATCTTAATTATATGATTGAACATCCCGGTGTTTATGAAATAATTCAATGGGCTAGTTGGAATGGAACAGAGGAAACAGCAATCATTTTTAATGATTATCTATCTTTACTTAAAACACTTATTTGCTCATGTGGCTTTAATCCAGATAAGACCACTGAAATTTTGAACATGGTAACAGGTATGCTTCATGGTTATACAACTTTACAATTAAGATATGCTTTTTCTAATCCTGATAAAGTAAGAAAAGAATTATCCGAAGCAATTGACACACTACTATTGGGAGCTAATCAAAAATATAAAGACTAATGATAAATTTTAAAAAGAAATACTTTATAAGAGAAACGTGCAAATCTCAAATGAGAAATGCACGTTTTTCTATAACTATTTCACAATCTTCCAGTTTTCCCCGTTCTTTTCCAGCACAAGGTCAAACTGCGATACCTGTGTTGTCATGGTCTGGTTATCCAGATATTTCACTGCAAGGGAAGCTGTCACCTGATTTCCGTTTCGATTGTAAACTGGATTCACCAGTTCCGAGAAAATGTATTCTTTCCCCACAGGTTTCAGTACGCCCTCATTCACATAATAGGTCAGCTCCTTTGCGGTTGCCGTAGGGTACAGCTTGAAAAAAGTGGTGAGAAATTCGTTGATTTCCTCTGTGGTGATGGAATCCACCGTACCGTCACTTTGTACCGCTTTGGGAGTGTAACCGGATTTTACGGGAACACTGGTAATGGTTGGATTCTGGATAATCGTCAGGTTTCCAGAGCCGTCCACATAGACGGTCACCTGATAAGCGGAACGGACAGTTTTACCGGATTCTCCCTCTGTGATATGCTGTTCCACCGTATAGGTCACTTGATAATGCTGCTCCTTTTCTTCTGTGATTTCCCATATCTGAAAATCAGTCAGGGCAGACGATACTGGGATGTCTTTTCGGACAGTATCTACATTCAGGGCTTGCAGCTCTCCGGTGAGATAGCCTTTTAAAGCATTTGTCCGGTTATCAATGGAAGCGGCGGACTGTTCCCATGAATAGTAGACTTCTGCGAAATTCTTCACAAAATTCTCTATCTTGTGAGTGTCGAGGATTTGTTCCTCAATTACTTTGGTTTCATGGACAGTATGAATGTCTATCGCCGTGAAATTCTTATAGACGGCAAACAGGAAGCTCACCGCCAGCAGCACCCACAGGGCAATCACAGTTTTTTTGTGGGTATTGACTTTGTAAACTTTCAGTTTCTTTTCTTTCTGCTTTTTCTGGTGTTCCTCTTTTCTAATCTGAATCATATCGGTTCATCCTTTCTTATTTTTTGATTCGTCCGGCTCCGGCAAGGTGCTGTTGCCAGTAGGAGCCTGTCAGGTCTGCATAACCAATGGGATTTCCGGCATGGTACATCCGGTTATTTCCCACATACAGTCCCACATGGGTGATGTAGGTTCCGGCGTTGTAGGTAGAGTGGAAAAAGACCAAATCCCCTGCTTTTGCTTCGGACAGGGGGATGTGCTGCGTTACATTGTACTGTTCCTGTGCTGTCCGTGGCAGGGCGATTCCTGCCTTGCCATAGCACCACTGCACCAGTCCCGAACAGTCAAAGGAAGTGGAGGGAGAATCACCCCCGTACACATACGTCCATCCCTCATACTTTAAGGCTTCCTCCATGATAGCCTGCACCGTTTCATCATCAAACTGTGCCACGGTCAGGTATTGCGATACCAAGAGGACATAGAACATATTTCCGTAGGAATACCGCCAGCCTCCGTTTTTCTCTACCGCAATAGGGTTGGTGTAGGTGACTTTCTTTCCGCCGGATTTGTCCCTTGCGAAGCTCTCTGCCAGTTCAAAAGTGTATTTTTTCCCACGCCCTGCCACATAGTCTAGGAAGCCGCCGCCGTAGTTGTAGGACTGAATCACACTGTTTAAGTCACAGCCCTTTGTTTCTGCCGCTGCGAGCAGTTCCGAGAAATATTTGCAGCCCTGTTTGATGGATTCCTCTGTACTAAGGGAGTTTGGGGGAAGCCCCAGAGATTCCGAGGACTGCATAACGTCTTCCAGTGTGCCGCCGGATTCCACCTGAATGATGGCGAGCAGCACATTTAAGTATTCCTCTATGCCATATTCCCTTGCATACTTTTCCAGCATAGGTTTATGGGCGAGGACTTCCTGTGATACGCTCACGCCCCCAAAGATAAGATTTCCGCCGCTTCCTCCGTCTTCCTCATCCGAGAAGACAATCACCACCAAAAGGAGCAGGGAGAACATCATCACGAACACGCCGGAACAGGCAAAGAAAAGGTGTCTTAATTTCATGGTTTCTCCCCTTTCTTTTGTTTGGCAGCCGCTTTTACCGTTTTTGTCCACTCCTTTCTGGCGGTGGTACGCCGGATGGTAAAGTTTGATTCTTTTACCGCAGGGGCAGCCCGTTTTCTTTCCGGTATCACAGGAGCCGTATCATTCTGGACAGGTCTTGCCGGACGGGGAGTAGCCTGTGTGATAGTGGGAGCCGTCTTTTGTCTTTCATTTGGCTGGGATAGGGAAGCAGATGGGACTATCTGGCGTTCTGTCCTTACAGGCGGCGTTTGTTCATGGTGGATGGAAGCAGCTTTTACCACCGGAACCGAAGCCTGTTCTGCCACAGTTTCCCCATAAGGAACCTGTCCCCGTTCCCTGATGGATAGGGAAGCAGGCTGCATGGCTGGTTTTACTGCATGATGTCGGAAATCTTCTGGCTGCTTTGCAGTAACAGGGCGTTCATGGACAGGAGCTGCCCCTTTGGGTGCTTCGGAAGCTTTCTGTTGCGGCTGTTTTGCCTGTTCCAGTTCCGCCCTGCGTTCTGCAATGGTATGTCTGCGGCTTTCTGCCTGTGCGTTTCGCTGTTCCGCTCTGGCAGTTCGGGTCTGGGTCACGCTGGAAGTAAAATCCCGTACTCCCTCTGATACCTGTGTTTTCCCGTGGTAAAGGGCGTACTTTGCATTGACGGGCAAATCCTTTGCCTGCTCCCGAAGCTGTCCGGCAGTATCACTTATCTTATCTTTGGTATCTGCCACCGTACCTACCGCAGAGCCAGCCCGTTTCCATACGGATTCTTTTTCCGGTGCTGCCTGTCCGTCTGGTCTGCTGTGGTCTGCCTGTGTGCGTTTGGAAGAGCCGAAGTGGGAAGCATTTCTATGGTCTGAGCCAGCCTGTTTTCCTGCGTGGTATGCAGCCGTTCCAGTTCCAAAAGCCGCCACAGAACGTCCTAGCTTATGCTGTAAACGGTGCATATGGGCGTGCATGAGCATACGGGGTCTTCGCATGATACGGCTCCCCATGCTTTGGGAAAACTACTTTAACAACCGTAGTGTCAAATAGTTTATTATCAAAGAATAATGCATATTGTAAGATAATTACAGGTACTAAGAATATTAAAAGAGTATTGCGAGTTGATCAAGCTCCAATTGGGAAAACTCCTAGATCCACTGTTGTTTCATATTTGGAAATATATGATGAGATTCGTTCTCTTTTTGCAAAAACTGAAATGGCGAAAAAACTAAAATTGAATACAATATGAGTTTTTAACACATTCTAATCACATAACATGAAGTATAAACTCATGCCAGGTGATTAAAAATGAGAAAAAAGAAAGATACACACAGCTTTGATTTTCGTCCTTTAGGACTGGCAATCAGAGAAGCCAGAGAGAAAGCAGGACTTTCCAGAAATGATTTAGGCGATAAAGTCTTTTACGGAGAACGTCATATCGCAGATATTGAAAATATCGGAAAACACCCTAGCTTTCAGTTATTCCATGATTTAGTTACAATGTTCAATATATCTGTTGACGAGTATTTCTATCCAGCGAAGAATGTTGAGAAAAACACAGCCCGCCGTCAGATAGATTCGTCACTTGATTTATTGAGTGATAATGAATTAAAAATCATTCAAGGTACGATTGACGGTATCTTGAACAGCAGAGAGAACAAGAAGTGATTTGCTTCTTGTTTTCTCTGTTTTCCTATACAGATTCTTCAACATTTATTTGTTGATCTGCTCCGCAGGCAACAAATAAGAGCCGACTATCCTTATTTCTTTATCGTAAATTTACTTGTTACACAGTAATGAAAAAAGCCAATAGTTTGTAACTGGACTTTACAAACTATTGACTT
This sequence comes from Dorea sp. AGR2135, assembly GCF_000420885.1. Taxonomy (NCBI): domain Bacteria; kingdom Bacillati; phylum Bacillota; class Clostridia; order Lachnospirales; family Lachnospiraceae; genus Dorea; species Dorea sp. AGR2135. Next base: position 14,668 of record NZ_ATVU01000048.1, read on the forward strand.
TACATTTTGATGTCCACGAGCCTGTGAAAAAATCTCTGTAAAATAAACAACATTAAGGTCTTCTATGATAAAATATAAAAATCATAGGAGGCCTTTTATTATGGCAAACAGAAAAAAAGAAGTTTACAAACCAAAACCAATGACAGAAGGAAAGAGAAATCTCATTCAGGGATTGTTTCAAGAGTATGATATTCAGTCTGCTGATGACATTCAGGAGGCATTAAAAGACCTGTTATCTGGAACACTCCAAGATATGCTTGAAAAAGAAATGGATGATCATCTCGGCTATGACCGTTATGAAAGATCTGGTGAGCCTAACTACC
>NZ_ATVU01000049.1:0-14194 GCF_000420885.1 Dorea sp. AGR2135
GAAACATCGATACCTACTGCGTTCATAAATTTGTCACTCCTTAAGATTATTGCAATGGATAAGTGCCAGTTTTACTCATTGCCTATTCAATCTACTGTGGTGTGACACGAATGCGCCTACGACGATTCAACCTGCATAAAACGAACGCTGCGAATGAGGAGCTGGTTATCAGTCTATTTTACGGACGCGAAGTCCAAGAAAGGAAGCCGATATACCAATTGCTCCACCATTATACAGCTTAAGCAACAAGATGGATAATTCCTTACTGGCTGTAAGGGATATTAACCATAAATATATTGTAGTAGAAAGAGATTAAATAAGTGGAGACTAGAGAAAAATTTTCATCAAGACTGGGATTTATATTAATGTCCGCAGGCTGTGCAATTGGTCTGGGAAATGTATGGAGATTCCCGTATATCACAGGAGTGTACGGAGGAGGAGCATTTGTGCTTCTGTATCTGTTCTTTCTTTTGATTTTAGGACTTCCGATCATTGTTATGGAGTTCGCGGTTGGCCGTGGAAGCCAGAAGAGTATTGCAAAGTCTTTCAATGAACTGGAACCAAAAGGAAGTAAATGGCACATTTACCGCTATTTCGGAATTGCAGGTAATTATCTGCTGATGATGTTCTATACGACAATCGGCGGCTGGATGCTTGCATATTTCGTAAAGATGGTAAAAGGAGATTTCGTAGGAGCTGACACAAAGCAGGTGGAGGCGGTTTTTGGAGAACTGACTTCTAACAGAAATGAAATGCTGTTCTGGATGATTTTGATTTCCGTGCTGGGGCTTGTAGTGTGTTCTATGGGACTTCAAAATGGTGTCGAGAAAATGACAAAATTCATGATGTCCAGTTTGTTTGCAATTATGTTAATATTGGTCGTTCGTGCAACGACACTGGACGGTGCGATAGACGGATTGAAGTTCTATCTGCTTCCGGATTTTGGTAAGATGGCCGAAAATGGATTTAAAGAAGCGGTGTTTGCGGCAATGGGGCAATCATTCTTTACTTTAAGTGTCGGAATTGGTGCACTGGCAATCTTTGGAAGTTATATTGGAAAAGAGAGAAGATTGACTGGAGAGGCAATCAGCATCACCGTTCTGGATACGATTGTAGCGCTTGTTGCAGGTCTGATTATATTTCCATCCTGTTTTGCATTTGATGTAAACCCGGGTCAGGGACCAGGACTTGTATTTGTGACACTGCCAAATGTATTCCGTGAGATGGCTGGCGGAAGAATCTGGGGAGCTCTGTTCTTCCTGTTCATGTCGTTTGCAGCATTTTCCACGATCATCGCAGTGTTCCAGAATATTATCCAATTCGCAAGAGATATGTGGGGGATTTCTTTGAAGAAATCTGTTCTTATTAATGGAGTTCTGCTGATCCTTCTTGCAGTGCCGTGTGTGCTTGGAATGACAGACTGGGCAGGATTCTCTATAGGTGGAAAGAGTATTATGGATATCGAGGATTTCCTTGTAAGTAATAACCTTCTGCCGATTGGATCACTGGTATATCTTTTGTTCTGTATGACAAGATATGGCTGGGGATGGGATAATTTCATAAAAGAAGCAAATACCGGATCTGGAGTGAAATTCCCGACACATAAAGCCATCCGGTTTTACCTGACATTTATCCTGCCGCTGATCGTGCTGTTTATATTTGTGCAGGGTTATTGGGGCTTGATCGCAGGTTAGGACATAAAAAACGTAGTTTTAGATTACGATGTCGTACAAACAATAATTGTTATATCGGCTGGGAGATGACTCCCACCTATAGAGGTGGGAGTCAATCCCCCAGCTGATATAGCCTCCGGCAGGATTGCAGATGCGTCCCTGCAAAATGTCGGAATTTGATGAAAAAATAAAAAAGTTTAAAAAAATTGAAAAAAGTGCTTGCATTCTTGGGAAACCTTTGCTATACTAAGCAAGTACCGAATGCGAGGGTACGGAAAAACATAAAAACTGATATGGCTCCGTGGTCAAGCGGTCAAGACGCTAGCCTCTCACGCTGGAATCAGGGGTTCGATTCCCCTCGGAGTCACTAAGATCCACAGATTGTTCTGTGGATTTTTTGTTGTATCCGTGATGAAACGAAGTCTGAGGAGTATTCACCTGGGAAAGATATTTTACAAAAGTATTAGTCCAGAAAACGGAAATAACTTATTTGAAGTATAAAAAGGCGGAGAATTTAATTGTTAAAAATATGACAAAAATACTTCTGGATTGGCTGAATTTTTTGACAAAATCACATGTCTCCAGATACTTGTCATTTAGAATGTTATGGTCTATAATGAGGAAAGCAAAGGTAACAATTTAAATGGAGGAATTTAATATGTTAGTATCAGCAAAAGAAATGCTTGAAAAAGCAGTAGAAGGCCACTATGCAGTAGGGCAGTTTAACATCAACAATCTGGAGTGGACAAGAAGTGCGCTTCTTGCAGCAGAAGAGGTAAAATCTCCAATTATCCTTGGTGTATCTGAGGGCGCAGGAAAATGGATGACAGGATTCAAGACAGTTTCCGCTATGGTACAGGCCATGATCGAAGAACTGAATATCACAGTTCCGGTAGCATTACATCTTGACCATGGTACATACGAAGGATGTTATAAGTGTATAGAGGCAGGATTCTCCTCTATTATGTTCGACGGATCACACTATCCGATCGAGGAGAACATTGAGAAGACGCGTGAACTTGTGAAAGTCTGCAATGAGAAAGGAATTTCTCTTGAAGCAGAGGTTGGCTCTATCGGTGGAGAAGAGGATGGCGTAGTCGGAATGGGCGAGTGCGCAGATCCTAAGGAATGCAAGATGATCGCTGATCTCGGTGTTACAATGCTGGCAGCAGGAATCGGTAATATTCATGGAAAATATCCTGCAAACTGGCAGGGACTCAGCTTTGAGACTCTTGATGCAATTCAGCAGTTAACTGGAAAACTCCCGCTCGTTCTTCACGGTGGTACAGGTATTCCGGATGATATGATTAAAAAGGCAATCAGTCTCGGTGTTGCTAAGATCAATGTAAATACAGAGTGCCAGCTTTCATTTGCAGAAGCTACACGTAAATACATTGAGGCAGGAAAGGATCTGGAAGGAAAAGGATACGATCCACGTAAACTTCTCAAACCAGGTGCAGATGCAATTATTGAAACTGTCAAAGAAAAGATGGAATTATTTGGCTCAGTTGGTAAGGCTGAATAAAGATTTAATTTATACTTGCCTTTTTCAGACGATTGGGTTATACTAACTGACATAGACAGAACAAAGGCGTTCCAATGTTGAATTGGAGTGCCTTTTCTGTATATATAAAAATAGTAATTGTTTAGTATTTGACAAACGGCGAGTATAAGAATATGGTATTGAATGATTACAATTTAAAATAAGTGAAAGAGAGGAAAGCAGGATATGAGCGAGCGTTTTAATGTAGCAGACATTTTCGGAGAAGATGTATTTAATGACACTGTTATGCAAGAGCGCCTTCCGAAAAAAGTGTACAAGGATTTGAAGAAGACGATCGAGGAAGGAAAAGAATTAGACCTTGCCACAGCTGATGTCATCGCACATGAGATGAAAGAGTGGGCAATTGAGAAGGGAGCTACACATTATACGCACTGGTTCCAGCCATTGACAGGTGTAACTGCTGAGAAGCATGATTCATTCATTTCCGCACCGCTTCCAAGTGGAAAGGTTCTTATGAGCTTTTCTGGAAAAGAACTGATCAAAGGAGAGCCGGATGCATCTTCATTCCCGTCCGGAGGACTTCGTGCAACATTTGAAGCGCGTGGATATACAGCATGGGATTGTACATCACCGGCATTTGTAAGACATGATGCAGCAGGTGCTACACTTTGTATCCCAACTGCTTTCTGTTCTTATACAGGAGAGGCACTGGACCAGAAGACACCACTTCTTCGTTCTATGCAGGTAATCAATGAACAGTCATTGAGATTACTTCGTCTCTTTGGAAATACAACAGCTAAGAAGGTAACACCTTCTGTTGGACCTGAGCAGGAATATTTCTTAGTAGATACTGAAAAGTTCATGCAGAGAAAAGATTTGATCTATACAGGACGTACACTTTTCGGAGCAATGCCTCCAAAAGGTCAGGAGCTGGATGATCATTATTTTGGAACAATCCGCCAGAGAATTGCAGGATTTATGAAAGATGTAAATGAACAGCTCTGGAAAGTTGGAGTTTCATCAAAGACACAGCATAATGAGGTTGCACCGGCACAGCATGAGCTTGCACCGATCTATGCTGAGGCAAATGTGGCTTTGGATCACAACCACCTTGTAATGCAGACATTAAAGAGAGTTGCATGTCAGCATGGTATGAAGTGTCTGCTTCACGAGAAACCATTTGCAGGAGTTAATGGATCTGGTAAACATGACAACTGGTCACTGACAACGGATGATGGAAAGAATCTTCTGGATCCAGGTGATACACCTCATGAGAATATCCAGTTCTTACTTGTACTTACATGTATTTTGAAAGCTGTTGATGAGCACGCAGATCTTCTTCGTGAGTCTGCAGCTGATCCGGGAAATGATCACAGACTTGGAGCAAATGAGGCTCCACCGGCAATTGTATCTGTATTCCTTGGAGAGCAGCTTGAGGATGTCCTGAATCAGTTGATCAGCACAGGAGAAGCTACACATAGTCTTGCAGAGGGAATCCTTAAGACAGGTGTAGATACACTTCCGGATTTTACAAAAGATGCTACAGACCGTAACAGAACATCACCATTTGCATTTACGGGTAATAAATTTGAGTTCCGTATGGTAGGATCTCGTGATTCTATTGCCGGACCGAACGTTGTACTTAACACAATCGTAGCAGATGCATTTGCAGAGGCATGTGATGTACTGGAGAAAGCAGATGACTTTGATCTTGCAGTACATGATCTGATCAAGAAATATGCGACAGAGCATCAGAGAATCGTATTCGGTGGAAATGGATACTCTGACGAGTGGGTTGCAGAGGCTGAGAGACGTGGACTTCCGAACATCAAGTCTATGGTAGAAGCTATTCCGGCACTGACAACAGATAAAGCAATTAACCTCTTTGAGAAATATAAAGTATTTACAAAGGCAGAGCTTGAGTCCCGTGCCGAGATCAAATACGAGAACTACTCAAAGGCAATCAATATTGAAGCTCGCACAATGATCGATATGGCTACAAAACAGATCATTCCTGCAGTTATCAAATATACAAAAGAACTTGCAGATACAATCAATGCTGTAAAGGCAGCAGGTGCAGACGTTTCTGTACAGTCTGAGCTTCTGACAGAGATTTCGGCTCTTCTTGTAGAGAGCAAGAACGCTCTGAAAGCTTTAACAGAAGTTACAGAGAAAGCTGTAGAGATGGAAGAAGGAGAAGAGCAGGCCAGATACTATCACTTCACAGTTGTGCAGGCTATGGCTGCGCTTCGTTCACCAGTTGACAAACTTGAGATGATCGTAGATAAAGAAGCATGGCCAATGCCTTCTTACGGAGATCTGATGTTTGAAGTATAAGATAAATGTTCCGATAGCAGAGTACAGGAGATTGTAGACTGCGGAAACTTTAGAAAGAATTAAGGATTTTATAAGGACCTTGGACTTGGAATGGACACATCTTTGTGCTATTCTAGGCTCAAGGTCTTTTTCTATGGCATTTGAGTAATGTTGTATGGAGTAGAGATGCATTGTGGATCTTTAAATAATAAAGTGTGAAGGTGTCTGGCTCGCTCGTGATACATAATAGAAACGATTAAGTGTTAATATTAGATATAAGAGATTAAGGAAGGAGATGGAAGATATGACAAAAAATGAATTCCTGGAGGGGCTTAGAAAGGCTCTTGGTAATGATCTGAATCGTGAGACTGTGCAGGAAAATGTTGCATATTATGATGGGTATATCAGTGTTCAAGTGAATCTTGGAAGAACAGAAGAAGAGGTGACCGCGGATCTTGGCGATCCGTGGGTAATCGCGCAGACAATTATTGATGCGGAGGAGGCAAAGCGGGGCACGGGCAGAAATGCTGGAAGTTCCTATACTACTGCTAATAGTGGATTCAGTGATCCGGTATATGGAGATGGCGGGGATTATACACGCGAGGATTATTATGATCAGAATCAGGGATATCAGACACATGTGCGCACATTTGGCTTTGATACCTGGTGGAAAAAGCTGTTGCTGATACTTGGAATTATTGGGATTATCGTGCTTGTAGTATCGATTGTTGGAGGAATTATAAGCCTTCTGGCACCGATTTTGATTCCGCTTGTGATCATTATGCTGATTATCAGACTGATTGGCGGAAGCGGCCGGCGATGGTAAGCGAGACAGGCAGCCATATAAATATGATTTATATATAGAAAATATATGAAATAAGAAACAGACATTCCGACGGGGTTAAAATTAAGCCTGCCAGAATATCTGTTTTTGTTTGGGAAAATAGGGCAAAATAAAAGACTGATAGGGGAGCTATCAGTCTTTTGAGGGGAGTATAAATAATTAATAAGGGGTTGTAGAAAGTTGTGCTTCCTACGAATTCAAGTATAATATAGGAATTTCTAAAAAGCAAGATAAAAATGAAAAATCTTAAAAAAACCTTAAGGTGAGATTAAGATGCAAAAATATAAAAATAAAACTATTTTACATCACATAAAATTCGGATGCCGGGACATACTAATTTTGCAGCAAAAAAGATTAGGAGGAATTAATATGGCTAAGAATTACAGTTCATCAAACAAAAACAGTTACGGCGAGGATGGTTACAACTCAACAAACAAGAACAAAACAAATTCAAGTATGGGGGATAAAAACGCATCTAACAAGACTTCAAACAAGAATGCAAAGAATTCTTCAAACAAGAATGCATCTAACGCATCTGACCGCAACTGTCATGATGAGAGTGACAGATACTAATCAGAGCTGATGATCAGCGTGGTTTGCAGGTATACTGTGAATTTTGCTGGCGACCGGGGGCATGCCACAAGGCATGTCCCTGTTTGCGTTGCCGGGCATATGAAGTGATAATGATCGAGAAACTGCCTGAGATATTTGAAAATATTTTTTTTCAATATTTTTTGTTGAGTCCGACTTACGGAAATGATTGACAGTGCCCGGTAATAAAAGTAATATGAAAGAAAAACTTTTTTAATGCAAATGATGATTTGGAGAGATATATGAGAAGAATGGAATTGATTGCTCCGTGCCATTTTGGACTGGAAGCAGTGCTAAAACGTGAAATTATAGACCTTGGATATGAGATTTCGGAAGTGGAAGACGGAAGAGTCACATTTATCGGAGATGAGGAGGCTATATGCCGTGCAAATTTGTTCCTGCGTACGGCAGAGCGTATTCTCATTAAGGTGGGGAACTTTAAAGCAACAAGCTTTGAAGAGCTGTTTGAGGCAACGAAGAGCCTTCACTGGGAAGAATATATTCCGAGAAACGGAAAATTTTGGGTTGCGAAAGCTGCTTCGATAAAAAGTAAGCTGTTCAGCCCGTCAGATATTCAGTCTATTATGAAAAAAGCGATGGTACGCAGACTTCAGGAGTATTATGGCATCGAATGGTTCCCAGAGGATGGAGCATCTTACCCGGTACGTGTATTTTTAATGAAAGACATTGTGACAATTGGAATTGATACTTCAGGGGTATCTTTACATAAACGCGGATATCGAGAAGTGTCTGGAAAAGCGCCGATTACAGAAACGTTGGCGGCATCACTTATTATGCTGACACCTTGGAATAAAGACCGGATCCTGGTAGATCCATTTTGTGGAAGTGGAACATTTCCGATTGAAGCGGCTATGATGGCAGCCAATATTGCTCCGGGAATGAATCGTTCTTTTACAGCTGAATCTTGGATGAATATTATACCGAAAAAGGTCTGGTATGACACGATTGATGAGGCAAATGATTTGATTCAGGATGATGTCAAGGTGGACATTCAGGGATACGATCTGGACAGTTCTGTAATTAAGATCGCAAGACGCAATGCCAGAGAGGCGGGAGTGGATCATCTGATACATTTTCAGGAAAGAGACGTTAAAGATCTGCATCACCCGAAAAAATATGGTTTTGTGATTACCAATCCACCGTATGGTGAGCGATTGGAGGATAAAAAGGATCTTCCGGCCCTTTACAGAGCATTTGGTGAGAGCTTTAAGCATTTGGACAGCTGGTCTGCCTATATGATAACTTCTTATGAAGAAGCTGAACGATATTTTGGACGCAAGGCGGATAAGAATCGTAAGATTTATAATGGAATGTTGAAGACTTATTTCTATCAGTTCCTTGGACCGAAACCGCCAAAAAAGCTGAGGGAGAAGTAGGAAAAACCAGAGGAGAATTGAAGATGGACACAATTATATTTGCGACAGGTAACAAAAATAAAATGATAGAGATCCGTATGATTCTAGCAGATCTTGGCTGCAAGATCTTGTCCCAGAAAGAAGCCGGAATCCAGGCGGATGTAGTAGAGGATGGACAGACATTTGAGGAAAATGCGTTAATTAAGGCGACGACGATCGCGGATATTGCACGGAAGATGCCGGAGTATAAAAATGCAGTTGTTCTGGCAGACGATTCCGGATTGGAAATCGATGCGCTGAATAAAGAACCGGGAATCTATTCGGCACGCTATATGGGTGAGGATACGTCTTATGATATTAAGAACCAGGCGCTGATAGACCGGCTTGAGGGAGTGCCGGATGAGAAGCGTACGGCAAGATTTGTATGTGCGATAGCGGCGGCGCTTCCAGACGGAAGTACGGAAGTTGTACGAGGAACGATGGAAGGTCGTATTGGTTATGAGATCACAGGGGAAAATGGATTCGGATATGATCCAATCTTTTATCTGTCGCAGTTTGGCTGCAGCAGTGCGGAACTTGAACCGGAGAAGAAAAATGAACTGAGCCATCGCGGAGAAGGACTTCGCAAAATGCGCAAAGTATTGGAAGAAAAGCTGGAAAGCAAATAGAAGATATAACCAGACGAAAGAAAAGGCAGCTAGAAGAATGCAGTAAAAGAAAAGACAGGAAGACAAAAGAAATATGAAAATTGTGATAGTAAGTGATACACATGGTTCCAGAAAGAATATTGAAAATGTTTGTGAGTGTAATCCGGATGCAGATATGCTGATCCATCTTGGTGATGTGGAAGATGATGAAGATTACATAGAAGCTATTTTTGAGTGTCCAACGCATATTGTGGGTGGAAACAATGATTTCTTTTCAAGACTTCCGAGGGAGGAAGAATTTGAACTGGAAGGACATCATATCTTTATTACGCATGGACATGCATATTATGTCAGCATGGGAGAGGCGCATTTGCAGGAAGAAGCGCGCCGCAGAGGTGCGGATATTGTGATGTATGGGCACACACATGTGCCGGCACTTACAATAGACGCTGATCTTGTGACGCTGAATCCGGGCAGCCTGACTTATCCGAGGCAGCAGGGACGACAAGCTACCTACATGGTGATGAAATTAGAAAAAGGAAAACAGCCTGAAGTAGAGCTTAAAACTGTGTAAAGATATGAACTCAATAAGTCTGGAAAGCCCGATTTTACGGGCTTTCCGAAGTATGGAAGACGCTTTGAAGAATTTTTTGAAAAAAGTTTAAAAAAATTGTTGACATATAGAGGGGGCTTATGTATAATACTATTTGTGTCACGGAGATAACGACGCGGAAACAAAAAAACGGGGTGTGGCTCAGCTTGGCTAGAGCGCCTGGTTTGGGACCAGGAGGTCGCAGGTTCGAATCCTGTCACCCCGATTGATATGCGGGTGTAGTTCAATGGTAGAACACCAGCCTTCCAAGCTGGATACGTGGGTTCGATTCCCATCACCCGCTTTCTTAAAGCCTGAAAGCTTTGAGAGCGGTTCTGGTAAAGAATGAATCGAAGAAAACAATTAATACGCGGGTGTAGTTCAATGGTAGAACACCAGCCTTCCAAGCTGGATACGTGGGTTCGATTCCCATCACCCGCTTTCTTGAAGCCTAAAAGCTTTGAGAGATAGTTCTAATAGAGCTAGATTGAGTCTGTAGCTCAGCTGGATAGAGCAACGGCCTTCTAAGCCGTAGGTCGAGGGTTCGAATCCCCCCAGGCTCGTTAGAACCACAGAAAATAGAATAGTGCTAAGTGTACTAAGTTGGACAAGCATAGTTCGATAAGTGTATATGGTGGGTATGGTGCAGTTGGTTAGCGCGCCAGATTGTGGTTCTGGATATCATGGGTTCGAGTCCCATTACCCACCCTTTTTTATTTTATTGGGCTATCGCCAAGCGGTAAGGCACAGGACTTTGACTCCTGCATTCGTTGGTTCGAATCCAACTAGCCCAGTTTTTATGGGCGTGTAGCTCAGGTGGTAGAGCACTTGACTTTTAATCAAGTTGTCCGGGGTTCGAATCCCCGCACGCTCACTGTGAATATAACGCAAACTTAATGGGAATTAGGTATTGCGTTTTTATTTTCTTATGCGGATGTGGCGGAATTGGCAGACGCGCTAGACTTAGGATCTAGTGTCCCCGACGTGCAGGTTCAAGTCCTGTCATCCGCATTTTTATGCAAAACCTCGGAATAATAATTTCTGAGGTTTTTTGCGTTGACGAGCTTATAAAAAATATAGTATGATTACTAGAAATAGTAGAGAACGAAAGAATTGATAAAGGAGAGACATATGCAGAGAACGAAAAAGATAACCGCATTTGTACTTGCGATTGCTCTTTGCGTGGGGATGCTGCCGACACTTGGGGTGAATGCAAAAGCCGCGGACACGGGTAAACATCTGGACGTATTATTTACACATGATACGCATTCACATCTGAACAGTTTTTCTACGATCGTTGATGGAAAACAAGAAGAGGTCGGAGGATTTGCAAGGCTCAAGACTTTAATTGACGAGCAGAAAGAAAAAAACCCGGATACGCTCTATCTGGATGGTGGAGATTTTTCTATGGGAACGTTGATCCAGACGGTGTATGAGACAGAGGCGGCAGAGCTTCGTATGCTAGGCTATCTTGGATGTGATGTGACGACCTGGGGAAATCATGAGTTTGACTATCGTTCCAGTGGACTTGCTAATATGCTGAATACTGCAAAGGCTTCCGGTGAAAATGTTCCGTCACTGGTCGTTTGTAATGTGGACTGGAGCGCTATGGAGAAAGCGGGCTTAACGGAAGGACAGCAGCAGATTAAAGATGCATTTGAGAACTACGGTGTGAAAGATTATGTAGTTGTACAGAAAGGTGATGTCAAAATAGCAGTTTTTGGTGTATTTGGTAAAGATTCGCTGGATTGCGCGCCAACATGCGAACTGCTTTTTGAAGATCCGATCGAGGCTTCTAAGAAGACGATGGAAGAGATTAAGAAAAATGAGGACGTGGATATGATTGCCTGCGTATCTCATAGTGGTACCGTGGAAGATGAAGATAAATCTGAAGATGAGATTCTTGCGAAAAATGTGCCGGATATAGATTTGATTATCAGCGGACACACACATACACAATTAGATGAGCCGATTCGGCACGGAGATACTTATATTGTTTCCTGTGGAGAATATGGAAGAAATCTTGGAACGATTTCTATGACGCAGAAAGATGATGGACGCTGGGACGTGGATACTTACGAGTTGATTCCGGTTACGGATGAGATAAAGGCGGATGCTGCAACACAGGAGCGGATTGATAAGCTGATGGAGACGGTTGATACGAATTATCTGTCACATTTTGGATATACAAAAGATCAGATTCTTGCGGAAAATGATATTGAATTCAGCAGTGTGGACGATATGTATAATAAGCATGAGGAGCTGAATCTCGGAGACATCATGTCTGATGCATATGTGTATGCGGTGGAAAATTCTAAGTACTACGACGGTGATCCGGTCGATGTGGCGGTTGTTCCGAGCGGAACAGTACGTGATACTTATACAAAAGGGGATGTCACGGTCGAACAGGTCTACAATTCATTTTCACTTGGAATAGGGAAGGATGGGCTGGCGGGTTATCCGCTAATCAGCGCTTATCTGACAGGAAAAGAATTGAAACTTGTGGCGGAAATTGATGCGTCTGTCTCAGATTTTATGACGATTGCCAGACTTTATTGTAGTGGTCTTAACTTTACATACAATCCGCATCGCATGATACTCAATAAAGTGACAGATTGCTATCTGATGAAAGCGCAGGGGGAAGGAAACAGAGAAGAGATAGAAGATGACAAGCTGTATCATGTGGTGACAGACCTATATACAGGGCAGATGCTCGGTGCTGTCATGGACACATCTTATGGACTGCTGTCTATTACGCCGAAGGACAAAGATGGAAATCCAATCGAAAACCTGGAAGATCAGGCAATTATGGAAGGCAATCAGGAGCTGAAAGCATGGGCTGCCATTGCCAGATATATGGAGTCCTTTGATGATACAGATGGTGATGGTATTGCAAATGTGTCGGAATATTATAATGAAAAACACGACCGCAAGGTTGTGGAAGACAGCTGGAATATTATTGATCTTGTAAAACACCCGAATAAATTTTCGACTATCATAGCGGGCATTTTTGTACTTGTAATTGTGCTGATTATTTTGCTCATATTGCTGATTAGAAGAATTGTGCGGAAGATAAAAACTAATTGAATGAAATGGATTTAAATGATATACTAAACTAAGAAAAACCACCCTCTAAACTTTGACGAGTTGGGTGGTAATTCCATGATTACTTAAACTAATGAAGTCAACCCCTTGTGGCGGTTGTTCTTTTCTATTTTTAATATAGCATATATTGAAATTAGTTTCAAGAAGTTTATAAAAGATACAGTTTTGAATCTTATCTTACTATGATTTTCCTGACCACACAGCTTACTACTCCTGCAATGCACAGTGGCAGTAGTGTGGCTTTCAGATCACCGTAAATAGACAGTCCTCCTTGTACACCGGTAAGCCAGCTTGGAGAACTTGGAATCAGGTGACTGAACATGGCGGCCAGATAGGAACCGGCGTAAATGATAACAAAGGACAAAAGCCCGCGTCCGGTATCCAGACGATTGTTGTGTCTGCTTCTGGCGCGTGTACGGCTGGCAGCCCAGAAGAAGTTGAGCAGTTCATAACCGACCAGCACAGCTCCGACAGCCAGGTATGCGATCAGTGTTGTATCTTTCGTCTGTCCGAGTAACAGGATTTTTCCATAAGAACCGGCGTTACTTAAAAATGTTTTCAACAATATCAGGATGATGAGAGCGATTAAAATCAGTGTGGCTGCCCGGAGAATGGTTCCAACTAATTTTTTAGTCGCGTTAATGCCGGTCTTAGCAATATTTGCAACCGGTTTTCCTACATTGGGCAGTCCGCGACGCTTTTTCTTCTTGGATTTTTTGGAATCCGGATCCTGTTTGTCGTTGCGCTTTTTCTTTTTTGAATCTCTGCCGTTGCTGTTATAGTCATCATCATCATAATAATTGTCATCATAATCGTCGTCATCATCATCATCATAATAATTGTCATCATAATCGTCGTCATCATCATCATAATCATTATAATAGTCGGTGTCGCCATCATAACCGTCATAATCGTCGTAATCATCGTTATTATCAGAACTATCTTCACTCAAATAGCTCCCAAGATCCTCCAGATCTTCATATACAACTTCGAAATCATCATCGAAGTAATTGTCAAATTCATTTGTCTGTTTCTTTTTGTTTCCCATAATCACTTATACCTCCCTGTGAGCAACTCATATTTTATAATGAATGCAAAAGGGACTCAAGAGATGTCACACAATCTTCACGAAACCGTAAGAAAATCTTCAGAAATGTGGAAAATGAGTGAGGACAGGGCATTGATTTTGGAAAAATTGTGTTATAATTCTTAAGCGAAGTATCACATTTTTAGCAGACATAAAAAGAGCAGTTTTCAAAAATGTGGAACTGCTCTAAATGTGATTCTTCATAATTGTACCAATTCGCGGACGTTTTTCTGAGAAGTATATGGGGATTGTATCTTTCAAATCTTCTCAAAAAGCAATGAAAACAAGTGTTTTGTAATTGAAAACAAGTGTGTTAAATAAACACTTTTTGTTTCAAGGCATGCCGACAAGACCTTCCATAGGGAGGCCTGATGAAACATATGGAACAAAAACAAGGTTAACTACGATAAGCATACGACTTTCCAAGGTGTGTCATACTACTGCAGCCACAAGCCGGGC
>NZ_ATVU01000050.1:0-13437 GCF_000420885.1 Dorea sp. AGR2135
CTTGTGGCTGCAGTAGTATGACACACCTTGGAAAGTCGTATGCTTATCGTAGTTAACCTTGTTTTTGTTCCATATGTTTCATCAGGCCTCCCTATGGAAGGTCTTGTCGGCATGCCTTGAAACAAAAAGTGTTTATTTAACACACTTGTTTTCAATTACAAAACACTTGTTTTCATTGCTTTTTGAGAAGATTTGAAAGATACAATCCCCATATACTTCTCAGAAAAACGTCCGCGAATTGGTACAATTATGAAGAATCACATTTAGAGCAGTTCCACATTTTTGAAAACTGCTCTTTTTATGTCTGCTAAAAATGTGATACTTCGCTTAAGAATTATACCATTCTACTAAATAAAACGTAAATATAATTCCTTAATCCGTGGAGTTTAATTATTATTTCATGCTGCAATCACTTTGTTTATGCGGTCTGTCGATACGTTTAAAAAGATTAACAATATCACCCATTTGGTGATGTTTTCTGATACAATATTCCATAAGAAAACACCATGGAGGCAGTCATCATGAAAAAGATAAAAATTGAGTTTACCAATGAGCGGATCATCCCAGCCAGCGGCCTTGCAGTTGTCGGTGCCATTCTCGGCAAAAGCGACTTCGTAAAGCGGTGCAACCGTATGGATGTCACCCCAAACCGTTCACAGCACCAGATCAAGAACGGGGATGTCCTGCTCACTTATATCGGACTTCTCACCATTGGGAAACCTGCTTATGAGTCCGTCCATGAGTTTGATGACGACCCGGATTTTTACAAATACGCACTTGGCATTGTCAGAAGCATCCCTTCTGAGGAGACGCTGCGCCAGCGGATGGATGACATTGGCTCATCCATGCGTTCTTATATCCTTGCGGAAAACATCAAGATGCTCAGGGATAATGGCATTGTACCGGGAAAACTTCCGAACGGTTATGTGCCTGTGGATATTGATGTCACGCCCTTTGACAATTCCAAAACCAAAAAGCAGGGTGTTTCCAGAACTTATAAGGGATGTGACGGCTATGCGCCGATCATGGCATATATTGGAACGGAAGGCTATCTGGTCAACTGTGAACTCCGGGAAGGAAAACAGCATTGCCAGAAGCATACCCCTGAGTTTTTACGGGAAACCATCCGTATGTGCAGGGAGATCACGGATGAACCGCTCCTGATCCGCCTTGATTCAGGAAACGATGCCGCAGAGAATATCGGTATCCTGGTGGAAGCAGGCTGTTATTTCATCATAAAACGCAACCTCCGCAGGGAAAGCAAAGAGGACTGGCTGCAGATGGCACAGGAATACAGCCAAGATATCGAAACTCCCCGTGAAGGGAAAACCGTCTATATCGGCAGCGACTGGAAACCGGTTTCCTATAAAACAGTGGATGATGCGGAAAAAACCATCACCGTCCGTGCCGGGTACGAGATCATAAACCGTACCATTGATAAATATGGCCAGTTCCTTCTGGAAGGCGACATTGAAGTCAATACCTGGTGGACAAACCTTGGAATGACTGACCGCGAAGTCATAGGACTCTACCATGCCCACGGCGAATGCGAGCAGTTCCATAGCGAGATCAAGACCGATATGGATTTGGAGCGGCTGCCATCCGGCAAATTTGAGACCAATGAGCTGGTACTGGAACTGGCAATCCTGGCCTATAACATTCTGCGGATGATCGGACAGGAAAGCATCGGAAGGAAGGGCACAGAGACAAAACATACAGTCAGGCGCAGAAGACTGCGTACGGTGATTGGTAATATGATCATGATGGCAAGTCACGTTACAGAGCATGCCCGGCAGTTGTTGTTAGTCCTTGGCCGAAGTAATACATGGCGGTATGCTTTTGCGCAGGTGTATACAGCATTTGCGGATTTCCGGTGATAAATGTCATCCTTCCAGGTAGCCTTTGAGAAACCAAGGGGAAAGTATGCCCTTTTGAAAGGATTTCTAGTGTTCCTAACCGTCATTTGGAACCAAAATCAATCCAGATACATTAAAATACTGTCTTTGAAGAACTATTTATCAAGAATAAGCCAATCCGATTTGGGATTGGCATCATAAAACAACCAGTTTCACGGATTCAGGTAATTCATTATTATTTAAGTTTACACCCTCAAAAATATAAACAGACAAGGACTAAAATAATTTCCTTGTCTGATATATGTTTTTTATTATCTCAACGTTCTCTATCCATAGATTTCTTCTTAACTGACCGTTCCGGTTGCTGTCTGCCTTCCTGCTGATAGCGGTGCAGCTTTTCCAGTACACTCGCTTTTTTCGGCTGTTCTAACGGTTTCTCTTTCTTCTGTTTCGTTTGGTTTTTCCATGCCCTTACTTCTTCATTGTATTCTATAATCAGTTCTTCTGCCTTGTTATAAACCTTCTGAAAGGCTTGCACATTTGGATAGCCTTCACGTTTCACTATCTGTTCCAAACTCTTATGCAGACGCTTTTCCAAATCCTCTAACAGTTCAATTCGCCCTTCCAGAGATTTTCGCTCTTTGCCTTTAAATAGTCCTCGTAACTCTGACCGTTGCTTTTTCAAAGAAGAAATATCCTGCTGTGTGCGTTTTATCTCTATTGACTGTCTCTGCAATTCATACATGAGCTTCTGCATATCTTTCCATTCCTGCAAATCAATCTTTGGTACAGGTTTCGGCGGTAGTTTAAATTTGAAAATTACCTCCTGCAAAAAGTCTTTCGCACCTCGGATAATCTGACGGAACATATCCGGCAGCCAACCGTGTGTCCTGATAGATTGCAGCGTTTTGTCTGTAATTTTTTCCTGCTTGATCTTCAAAATATCTTCTTCAGGAACGCCTTCGACTAATGCCACATCAACTGTCCGATTCCATTCCTGCCTTGCCGCATTGTCTGCCTTTATCTCCTCTGCTTTCGGATTGTTCTTTCCTATTTTCTTGGTTGCCAGATATACGCCGCCCTGTTGGAATACGGATAGTTTTTCTGATTCCTCTTTTACATATCGGTTGATCGTATCGGTAAACAGTTCCTTGACTTCTTTGGTAAAGGCTTTGTTCTTAAACCATTCATCCTTTTTCGTGAAGATATGGCTTTCATAAACTTCCCCTTTGGGGATAATACTGCATCCCGCCCGAAGATTCCCCTGCTCGTCTAAAACCTCTTTCTTTGTGCGTCTATGCTTCCCCTGCTCATCATAAAACATATTTCGGGTAGCGATTTTCACTTCGGGTTGTTCCAGCATTTTCCGTTCACTGAATACTAGATGAATATGATAATTCGTCTTTGCCTTGTTGTGATGAAGGGCAGCACTGCACTCCACACCGTATCTTTTATGAAAAGTCTCTGTAAAAAGTCTTACCACATCATCTGCCCTATACTGAACAAAACTTTCGGGAAGTGCTATGATAAACTCACGCCCCTCGATACATTTCCCTGCTGATCCGCTCGCCTTAAACTCCAACTGATTTTCTCTTGCAAGATTTTTCCAAAACTCCGGTGTTGCTCCTTCTGTCTGGTAGGTCGCATAGAGATATTCCTGCCGTTTCGGATTGGAGATATAATCAATCCTTCCTGCCACATCGGACAGCTTACTTTGTCTGATAAATGAATGTCTTCCTATAAGCATCCTCCTTCCTCGGCTCTCGCTGACTTTATTGTTAGTAGGTGCATAGGCACCTGTTTACGAACCTATCCGCCTATCGGCGGTTTGCTCCCGGCAGGGCGAAATACACAGAGCATAAAACTTTAGTTTTGTGCGATGGGTGTATTTCGCTCTCAATCGCCGAGGGCTGTTTTTGTATTACATAATCTGATGATTACTCAGACTTGCGATTTCATTTATGGGCGTATCCGCCCTTTTTCTCTGCCCGTATCCGGGCTGTTTTTTCTATGACTGACAGCAGATGATCTACGGTACTTTCTTCCCATCCGGCAAGCCACATCAAAGTTCTTTCCTCTGCTTTTGTCAGTTCTACGCCTGCCAGTACCTTGTTCATTTTCTGTATCTGTCTGCCCTCCATCTCATAAAAGAAATCATTCACATTTCTACTTTCTCTTTCCGGCTGCTTTAACATCTGTAACACTCCCTTCTGCTAAAAAATAAAATAATTTCAAAAATCACACGTATAAGCGTATAAACGTATCTTCCATACTTTTCAGAAACCTGTAATCCCTTGATTTTCCTAAAGATATACGCTTATACGCTTCTTTGGAAAATTCTTTTTTATCTGTATCTCATCTGTATCAGCGGTAGCTATCTATGCGTATCTGTGTATGGATTCCCTGAAATCCTCTGGCATTTTTTCCATTGTCTGAGGGAATATTCGTAGAATAATGAATCTGATATTTCTTTTCATTTTCTTTTAAGTACCCCGAAAAACTTTTTGCACTCATAGGCTTTTCCGTATTGTCCTCACACCAGCGGCAGTATGCTTGATAAAGATTTTTAGAAGTCGCTGTTGTATTTTCTTCCAGCCGGATATACCCGGATGACTGCATAAAAGCGATAATGTTATTCCCAGATTCCATAGCTTCGTGCAGATTTTTCTTCGCACGTTCGCTGATGGTAAATCGGTAATTATTTTTCAATAATCGTTTCAATCCCTCCAGACACCAGAGGAAAATATCCTCTGCTTCTCTTTGCAGTTTCTCAATCAGATAGGGATCATCTACTCTATCCGGCGGCACATCTTTGACCGTAAGGATAATCTGTCTGCGATAAAATCCATAGGAACGGTCATGTAAGGCACTCAGACTTCCATTTCCAAAGCAGAGAAATCTGACATATAAATTCCCCTGTACGCTCTGCTTTGACTTCCTTTCCAAATCCATCTTGTCCTCCAGCGTGACAATGGTTTTAATATAGTTGGTGTCTTTCAAGGCTTCCAGTTTCATATCATCATCCACCATCAAAAGTCGGTATTCCAAATCTGCCCTTGCAAAACGGTTATGCTCTACCTTTTGAATATTGCTTACATTCATATTCGTTCCGAGAATTTTTCTCATGACCAAACCAATACGGGATTTTCCCTCCCCGCCTTTTCCTAAGATAATCAATAACTTCTGTGCCTTATTGGATGGAATTAAACAATATCCCATATATTCCTGCAAGGTAGGAATATCATCTTCCTCCAGCAGTTCTGAAAGGAATTTCATCCACCGTTCCGGCTTTGTTTCTTTCATTTCATAATTTACAGGCAAGCGGTTCAGGCAAAACTCCTTATTTTCTGTAAAATCTCCATTTAAAAAATAAGTTCCATTATTCACATGGATGCGATCCATTTGCACCGGAAGTTCCTCTGAATAGGCTTCCAGTTTTAGAACCTCCAAAAGCTGTTTTACTTTCTTGGAAATTCCTTTCGTAAGAACCGGTTTTACCATTCTATAAATTTCTTTTTCTACTTCGCTGTCTGGCAGCATTCCATCATAACTGAAAAAGATACCGTTGATGCACTTCAATGGAATTCTTTGCAGGAAATTTTCACAAAATGCTACTTCATCAATCTGCCCATCCTCAAACCATTCCTGAGAGTACGGCTTAGAGTTCATTTCCCTCTGATACAATGCTTTTTCCAGTCTATTCCTTGTTGTTACGTCTATATTCTTCCATTCGTTCTTCAATTCTTTTCACATCCTTCCCACTATCCAATAAAAATTCAATTCTGTTCTGTAACTCCCCAAACACCAGTAAATCCAGATAGTAATTTATCTTTTCTATCTGCTGACAGGCTTCTATAAATTCTGCTTTCCATTCTTCGTCTGGCATTTTAGGTGCATGGCTCACTTTCCATTCTTTCAGCAGATGAAGATAATCTGATAAAATGCGGATACTTTCCCGTTCCCATTCTTCAAATTTCTTTTCGGTCTGGTACAGCGTTCTTTTCGGTTTTTCTTTTTTCTTACTGGCATTCCTTTTCTTTGCGTTATCTGTAAAAATAGGTATCTGAAAATCTTCTGCCAGTTTCTTTGCTGCTTCCAATGGTGCAAGATGAAAGAAATCTGCCACAAATGTAATCACATCCCCCTTTGCACCACAGGCGAAACAGCAAAAGCCTTTATCCACTTTCATACTGGGATGCCTGTCATCATGAAAGGGGCAACAGACCATCCCATTTTTATTAACTTTTAATCCGTACTGTTCGGCTGCCTGCCTTGCAGTTACGTTTTCTTTTACTGTCTGAAAGATATTCATTCCATTTTCATCTCACAGCCATAATATTTTTTCTGGAAATATCTGACCGGAACTTTCCCCTTAATGACGTTGTATCCGGCATTTTCCAGTTCCTCATTCATTACCCGCACAATTTCATAGGCTTTGCTTCTCCCAACCCCGAGAATCTCCATAATCTCATTTGCGGTAATATAAGATACATTAATCTGCATATAAATCCTCCTTTTCTTTTTTCTATCTATCGAAAGTGTCATTGCAGTACGCCTTTATTTCATATTTATTATTTAATGCGTTTTCAATATGCACTTTTAATTCGCGTTTATATCATACGTTCATTTTTCGTATTTGTCAACATATATTTTTAATATTACGCACTTGAAATTCGTTTTATTTCATGTTATATTATCCTTGAGGTGAATAAAACATGAACGAAATGGAAGTTTCAACAATAGGAGAACGAATTAAAACGCTCCGAAAAAAAAGAGGGTACAACCAGAAAGATTTAGCAACTCTTCTTGGAAAATCTCTCCGTACTATTCAAAAATATGAAAGCGGGGAAATTGAAGTGTCAATCGCAATGGTCAATGAACTGGCTAAAGTGCTTGATACGACTTCTACCTATCTTCTCGGACACCAGACAGGGGATTTCAAATTTGACTGTCTCTCTGATGTTATGGAATGTTTGTTTCAACTGGAAAAAATCAGCGGACTGCATTTTTCCATAGAAACAAAAAGACCTCCCCACCATGATGGCTGGCAATGTTCCATTACTTTTGACGGAAAAGACAAATCTGCCGAGCAAAATGCAGATATGTGTCTGTTCCTCGAGGAATGGGAAAACAATAGGGAATCTTTTCAGCAGTATTGCATGGCTAAAGATGCCTATGAAGATTGGAAAGAGAAAACCCTTGCCTACTATGCTTCACAGGGAGTAGAGATAGAAGAACCGGAAAATCTCGATACTGAAGAACGGTTAAAAAGAAGGAATGCTCTTTTTTCTGGCAAATAGACCTACATAAGATGAGTTGAAAACTCTTATGAAAGGAATGATGTAATTGTCAGTAACAAAAGATACAACAGGAAAATGGATGTCGCAGGTGCGTGTCAAAGACTACACAGGAAAGACCATCCATAAGAAAAAACGTGGTTTTGCCACAAAAAAAGAGGCTCTGGAGTGGGAAAGGGACTTTCTCAACAAAGCCAATGCAGATATGGGTATGCTGTTTCAGGATTTTGTAGATCTGTATTTTGAGGATATGGGACACCGTCTAAAAGAATCCACCATTATCAGTAAGCGGTATATGGTAGATAAGAAAATCCTTCCGGTATTCGGAAAAATCCCGATCAATGAGATTACTCCAAAGGATATCCGTAAATGGCAGAACGGATTGACTGCATATCGTGATAAGAACGGAAAGCCTTATGCTCAGACCTACCTTAGAGCAATCAATAATCAGATTACCGCTATGTTCAACTATGCAGTAAAGTATTATGATCTGAGGGAAAATCCATGCACAAAAGCTGGTAGCATGGGAAAAAGCAATGCGGAAGAAATGCAGTTCTGGACAAAGGCGGAATTTGAACAGTTTATTGTAGCCGTACAGGATAAGCCAGCTTCCTATACTGCCTTCATGACCATGTACTATACCGGAATGCGGGTGGGCGAACTGTGTGCTTTAACGCCGGCTGATATAGACTTGAAAAATAATACCATCGCCATCAGCAAAACCTTCCAGAGAATCAATGGTAAAGATGTTGTCTGGGCACCTAAAACACCGAAAAGTAACCGGGTTATCACGATACCACAGACACTTGCTGATTGTTTGAAAACCTATATGGATAAGTGTTATGAGATTCAGCCTAACGACCGTCTTTTTCCTTACACCAAACATTTCCTGAACCATGAAATGCTCAGGGGATGTAAAAAATCCGGTGTAAAGAAGATTCGTGTGCATGATCTCCGTCACTCCCATGCCAGCCTTTTGATTGAGATGGGATTCCAGCCACTTCTGATTGCTGACCGTTTAGGGCATGAAAAAATACAGACAACCTTAAATACTTACAGTCATCTGTATCCAAACAAACAAGCCGAAGTCGCACAACAGCTTGAAAATATTATCACCGGAACAGCAGTCCCAGATAGTAGCCAACTGGCAGATGTAGCCAATTTGTAGCCAATAAAAAGAAAAAAACTCTGGAAAGCCTTATAAATCAAGACTTTCCAGAGATGTAGCAACTATTTACCTCTATCGTTGCTATATCATTTCGTTTGTATGCTTTTGATTTATATAAATACGGTTTTTGAAGGCCACTTTTTACAGTAAGTTTTATCGTCTGGTCATTATTCTGTATTTCAAGTGTATAGTTTGGTTGAGGTGATATACTGTCATTGATTTTATTTTCGATATCCAGACAGGCCTGTTTTACATCTGGCAATCCTTTCACATTTCCATTATCATCAACCCCAAAAAGAATTGTTCCACCATTGTAATTCGAAAAGGCACTAACTGTTTTCAAAAAAGTATTCGTAATCGTTTCCTTGAATTCTAATATTCTTGTTTCACGCATAGTAATCGTTCCCTTTCCAACCATAATGATTATATTATATGCAAAAATGCGCAAAAAATCAATCGTATTTTTTTACGATTAATTTTTTAATTGATTTTGAGTGTAGTATTATTTTTTGACCAACTAAATTATGACAACTTTTTTAATTATTCCGATTCGGTCTTCCAAAGGTATAAATAAGGTGTAAATTATTTGTTTCTATCTAGAAAATCCTACAAAATCAAGTCTTTCTCGCCATACTTTAAACGTTGCCGTGGCAGATAAAAAGTACTCTAATCATAAAATTCTCCTGTTCTGAAATGCCCTGTATTGCCGAGTTTTGCGTTGTTTTATCGGCTTTTCAGGGTATTATATTTTTCTTGTTTAAAACTACACTTTTTACAAAATACTTCAACTCATACTTACAATTATAATTCTTCTTGTTTTCAGACAAGCTATCCCTTATACTTATTAAATAAAGAAATATAGTTCTTATTTCATAGGGGGACATTACAAAATGAAACATTCTAAAAGTAAAAAAAGTGGTTTTACTTTAATAGAACTGATTGTTGTATTAACAATTTTAGCAATTCTTGCCGCACTACTAATTCCGGCATTAACAGGCTATATCGAAAAAGCGAAAAAAGATAAAGTCATCGCAGAAACTCGAATGCTGCACGAAGCAGTACAAACTGTAACCTCTGAATTATATGCAGGTTCAACGCAATGGAAAGCCTCTAGTGGAGCGATAACACTTGCCAGTTCTTCTGGAAATCCTGCCCCAGCCAGTAATGGGCTTGCTGGTGTTAATCTGAAAGATTCCTACAATGAAACGGTAAAATTATCCGAAGTACCAAGTTTGCAGGACGGATCCGGTCATTTCTTAGCTCTCATCAATGGAAACGGAAAGGTCCATAGCATCATTTATACTGCTAGAGGATACTTGGGATTGTACAGTTCCGATACCAAACAATATGAAGCATATAAAATCGGTGAAACAACAGATTATGGCACAGTAAGTGATTCCTCATATTCTAGTTACTATAGTTCGATTTATTATCTTCCTGCAATTGATGAAGGTAACTCAACCGATCCAAATGTTTCCCGTGCATGGTCTTGCGCCGGTATTCGCGCTTGTCTTGGAATCGGTGAATGGTCTTGGAATCGGTGAATTTCAATAAAAGAAGAAGCTCTGCATCTTTTAATAAAACAACGCTCACACGCGGTTTTAAAGATGTAGAGCTTTTATTTTACATATAAAAATCGATGAATCTTGCAAAACAAGTGGTTCTCCGTGTATAAGCAATGCTTCCACCAATCGCACTCTCAAAGCAACCTCAATCTTAGAAATTATTGAAAAAACCAAAGCAGATAATTCCTGCTGTCAGACATTCATTCCAGTCTTTCTTTACTGGTCTTAATCGCATTACCACCTTATCGTTTGGGATTTTTTCTGCAAGATTCTCACAGGCGGCGTTTCCGGCAGTATCATTATCAAGGCAGAGATAAATCTTTCGGATATTTTTATGATCTGCAAGATACTGCATCAACGCCCTTTCGCTTACCCCGCTCAATGAATTCAAGAATGCCTCGGCATTCTTGCTGCGAGGTGCGCGTCATGCAATTGCATGACATACTTCTACTGCGCACCTCTGCAAGTCTACACTCCGTTTCGGTCGGCGCAAAACCATTGTCCACCGGACAATGTGCGCCCTGCCGGAGGCTATATCAGCTGGGGGATTGACTCCCAGCTGATATACTTTTTTCAATCTTCCTATTTTAGTTTTCTATATTCTTCATCACTTACCGGTTCAAGCCATTCATTGGAACTATTTTCGCCCGGCACTTCTATTGCCAGATGTGAAAACCATTCATCCGGTGCGGCTCCATGCCAGTGCTTAACATCTGTAGGAATATTGATGCAGTCACCTGGCTTCATTTCTACAGCTTCTTTACCTTCTTCCTGATAATATCCTCTTCCGGCAACACATACCAGGATCTGTCCACCTCCACTTTTTGCATGATGGATGTGCCAGTTATTTCTGCATCCAGGTTCAAATGTCACATTAAAAATTCCAACCTGAGAAGTAGAAATCGGTGCAAGAAAACTTCTGCCGGAAAAATACTGTGCAAAGCCATCATTTGGTGCACCGATTGGAAATGCCATCTCTTTAGCATGCGCACGCATCGCTTCCTCTTCGTATGGCAAATCTCCTTCGCCTGCTTCCCACACTTCCTTTGCAAGATTGAAAACAGCCCATGCTTTTGGCCATCCTGCATAGAATGCAACATGTGTGATTACAGCAGCAATCTCTTTTTGTGTCACACCCTGATTTTTTGCATTTTGAAGATGATATTTTAAAGAAGAATCCGTAATTCCGGAAGCCATCAGCGCAACCACTGTGATAATACTTCTTGTTTTTACGTCGATATCCTGGTTATTCCAGTTTTCGCCGAAAAGTACATCATCGTTAAAATGTGCAAATTCCGGTGCGAATTCACCAAGTGTATTTCTTCCTGCTGTCTGTATTATTTTTCCCATTTTCTATATACCTCCATAATACTGTTGTTTATAAAGAGTTTACCCATTCACAGATTTCCTGTTTTGTTCCACGATTTAACAGTCTGCCTTCTATAATAACTGCGTCTGGTGCAGATGACTGCAATTCTTTCACAGTGTTCCCAAATCCACTTCCTCCGGACGTTGCAAAAAGCACAATCTTTTTACCACTGAAATCATAAGCTTCTAAAAATGTATTGATGATTGTCGGAGCCACATACCACCAGATCGGGAATCCCAGAAGGATCTCGTCATAAGAACTCATATCCATCTCTTTTTTCATAATCGCCGGTCTATATTTTTTATCACTCATTTCCATACTGCTTCTGGATTTTTTATTCATCCAGTCAAGATCAGGCTTTGTATATGGAACTTTCGGCTCAATCTCAAACAAATCCGCTTTTACTTCCTCTGCGATCATCTCTGCTACTTTTTTTGTTGTTCCGCTTGCACTGAAAAATGCCACTAATTTTTTACTCATAATAAAAAGCCCCTTTCTTTGCGTATTTTTCACAAAAATAGATGTATAAGATTTATATTCATCTTACACATCTATTTTAAGCTCTATCACTTCATTATGTCTAATGCTTATATTGAATTTTGTTTTATGCCTGGAAAGCATTAATCTCCTCGATCACTTTACGGACTGCCAGCGAATATGGGATATTCCGTCGCCAGGCAATCACCGTACTGGTCGTGATTTCAGGAGAAATTCTTCGCTGTACAAGAATATCCTCTCGCCAATACTTTGCAGCACCTTCGATGGATACTGGATACCCCAGTCCATTTGCTGCCATGACTCCGGCATTGGTTCCAAGATTACTTGTAAAAGCAATCTGCAGTTTTGAAAAATCTTTTCCAAACCAATTGGCAAGTTCGCTTTGAACATTCACTCTTTCGGGCAGTATCAATGGTTTTCCAATAAGATCTTCTTTTTTTATAAACTCTTTCTCTGCCAGCGGATCATCCGGCCGCATTCCGACACACCAGTGATCACAATCTGTGATTCTGATATAATCCAGCCCTTCGGTGTCCACCGGCTCCATGAATAATGCAATATCTACAAGTCCTTTGTTCATCATCTCATACACTGCATCTGCTGTTGCAGTATGCAATACAATCTGAACCAGCGGATATTTTTCTTTATACGTTTTACATATCTTCGCCAATGTCTCCACTGCCGCAAATTCACCGCATCCAATGGTTATCGTGCCCTCTACAACCTCTTCTTTTCCTTTCAGTTCCTCCAGCGTCCTTTCCTCAAGATTAAGAATCTCCAGGGCACGCCTTTTTAATAAAATTCCCTCATCAGTAAGCGAAATTTTCTTCCCGCTTCGAATAAATAATGTTATTCCCAGGTCCTCTTCAAATGCCGCCATCTGTCTGGATAGCGTTGGCTGGGTAATATGCAATTGTTCTGCTGCTTTTGTAAAGCTCTGTTCTTTTGCTACGGTTAGAAAATAGCGTAATAGTCTTAATTCCATATCTTTCATATTCCTACAAATTTTTTATTGTATCCATTCTTGCTGCGAGCACTTCTGTCTTGCTGATCCCACCAAGGAAAAATGCTTCATTAATGGATACCCCCCTTTTCTTTAAACATCTGCTGCACATAAGATAGTTTTGTCAGGAAGTTAGCAAAAGGACCTTTCGCCATCGGCGTGTTCGCATTTGCTTTCTACTGTATAGAATTAAAAATACGAAGACATGTATTTGCATTATTCCGTGACATAATAATCACTTCCACCAGTCTTCCAAATTCTGTATTATTCAGCTCTAAAAATGCTTTGATCAATTGAAATGCTGCACCCTTTTGAAGGTTCTCATTCTCATGTGCTACCTGATAAGCTTCATATGCGTGAACTACCCATTGTCTAAAGCCAATGGGCTTCCTGCTTCGCAGACCTCGTAACCTACTATCTCCACAGGCGTTAATTCGGGCAGTCCCTGCCCTATATTGTTATTTTTATGCTATTTGTCTTAATCCTTCTTCCAGTATATTTTTTGCTGCGTTGATATCCCTGTCATGATTTGTTCCACAGACAGGACATGTCCATTCCCTTACTGATAGATTTTTTGTCTCTGTATTTTGGTATCCACAGACTGAACACAGCTGACTACTGGCATAGAATGTGTCTATTTTGACATATTTCCTGCCATTCCACTTTGCCTTATATTCTAAC
>NZ_ATVU01000051.1:0-10398 GCF_000420885.1 Dorea sp. AGR2135
TTGTATTTATATTTGAAATTGCCACTTTTTCATTTCCCCTTTTTAAATTACCGTTTATCGTTTTTTCATATCCACATTATAACATTCTCATATCAGCACTACAATAAAATTTTATGCTCCGATAATCTTATTGAACAGCTCTAACAGACACCATGTCATCACTCCGATCTGAAATTTTGGCAAGAAAAAAGCAGTCAATCATAAGACTAACTGCTTTGTGTAGATATGAACTTATAAAATATTTAGTTTATGATATTGCAACATCATTTAATGTCCTCTGTGTTTTGCTTTTTTCTTTTGTTGCTTCAACTTAAACTTTTGTTCTGCGTCCATTTGCTTTTTATGTTTGGAATTAGATTTATATTCTTCTTTTTTTAATTCATGTTGTAATTTTAAAGCTTGTTGCGATTTTGTCCCAATTCCATTGTTCTGTAATTGTTTCTTTACATCTCTAAGAACTCTTTTAGGATTTTTCTTATCCTTTTTTACAATCGTTTCAACTGCTGGACTAAATTGTAAATCATAATAATGTTTCAACACAAATTCTTGAATATCGTAATCTTTTGGCTCTGCACCAAATGTTACCTTTGCTACGGAAAGTTTTCCATCACAAATTCTTTCAAAAACTCCAACCCAAAAAGGTTCTGCAAAATACACAGTCAATTTACATTTTATTGTCTTCATATCAATCCCTCCTTGTTTATTTCCAAACAAAGAACGGACAACCCGGAGGGGCAGGTTACTTACCCTATAAACATAGGACGGCTGGGCTACCTACCAGCTCTCACATAATAAAATGCTTTGCGTTTTTATCTTTGTCATTTTAGATAATCATTATTTGATTACCTTTCTTGAAAATTATACCATTCCTATATCAGCACTACAATAAAATTTTATGCACCGATAATCTTATTGAACAGCTCTAACAAACACCATTTCATCACTCCAATCTGAAATTTAGGTATGAAAAAAGCAGTCAATCCTAAGACTAACTGCTTTGTGTATAGAGATATGAAATTGTGAAATAGAATTTGCCTATTTCAAATCAAAAAGAGAATTTTCATAGTCCTTTACATAGTATCGTATATTTTTACGCCCCTTTTGAATAATGGTATGTCCCTCTGCTTCTAATTTTTCTTTCTGCGCTTCAATACCATTTGGATATTTAGCATTTAATTCTCCGTTTGCTTTTAATGTTCTCCAATAGGGTGTTTCATCTTCGGAACGCTGATAACTCGCCCACGCTACAATAGAAACAAATATACCCGCTGTAATCGGCTCTGTAAAATCTGCACCACTCAATTTTGCAAAGTGTTCTCGTATTTTTCCAACCGTAATCACTTTACCATACGGAACTTTTTTCATTACTTTGTCATAGTCAATCGGGGGAGCAAAATACATTTTGTTTCCACCATATTTCTCAATACTTTTCTGGTCTATGATAATTTGAAATTTTGGCATATCCTTACTATCATGCAACATAGCATTAAAATCTTTTTTATCTTCATTTGCCATTTGTGCCACCTCCTACTTTAAGGATAGTCTGTTTCTTATTTCCATGCAATGAGGCTGTTTGAAAATTATTAACACTTTCAAATTTGTCGCTTTTTTCATATCCATATTATAACAGTTCCATATATCCGCCACAATAAAAATCAGCATACCCTTAGCATTTATGGAACAAAAATGCACACTTTTTCTTTCTTCCTCTTGATTACCCCACAACAGAAAAGAAAAAGCCCTGTCAAGAGCCTTGCCACCATTGGTGGTGCTTTGCACTCTTTACTGGGCTTTTTGTTTGCTGTATCTTCCATGCAAGAGGAAATTAAAGACCTCTGTTCCATTTCGCCTTTAGATAATCTTCATAATCTCCCTCATTGAAGTCTACTTGTGGAGAAGTGTCGGGAATGTTGTTTCTGTTGTCTATATCCGCAAGCTGACGAAATATCCAATCATCATAAGGGTCATGGTATTTATACTCTTTGGGCTGTTCTCTGTATCGGTCTAACCCTCGCATTTCCTTATGTACTTTTATCATGCGTTCCAGTTTTTGACGCTGTATCAACTGCTTGATTTCCATAAGTTCTTCCAACTCCGTAACCTCATTGGTAATGTAGTTATGGATATACTGTATGAGTTTATATGCCTTGTAAAATGTGCATTCTTTTTCATCATCGAAAAATTCATTTTCAGACAGGTAATCTAAGGAAACATTGAAGTCTTGTTCCCGTTTGATAATATCCATGATATAGGGCTCAGTGTGGTCAATATACTTCCATTCTCCCGACAATAATTCATTGGGCGTTACACCCAGCACGTCCATTATCTTCTCTAACGTATCAAAGGTAGGATAATTCACACCTCGTTCAATTTTGGAAAGGCTCTGCATATTGATACCGATTTTGTCCGCAAGTTCCTGTTGTTTCATTCCTCTGTGTTTTCTTATGGTCTGTATGTTCTCTCCTAAGAAACTGATTTTCTTTTCATAATGCTCCATAACTTAGTATAACCGCTCCTTTCGTTGCTTTTCTTGGTATTTATAAGCATATCATACTTAATATATATCTAAAAGTCAACAAAAACTTCTTGACAAGTAATTCTAATGGCGTTATTATCGCATCAGATAGAGTGATTAAGCACGCTAGGGTCAATCACACGCTTGAGTAAGCACAAAAATATGTATTTTCACTTTGATAGCATGAATAAGCATGGACTATCAGACCGAAAACAAGGTTTCTGACTGGGGCTGTTCCGTTTAGCCACGAGCCTTACAAGGCTCGTGAGCGTTAAGAACGGGGCAGACACAGGAAGAAAGGGAACGCCTTTAGGCGTTCGTAAAGGGCGTATATGTAACACCGCCCTGCGCATACATGTCATAGTACCTAGAAACTGTGATAAATAAAGGACAAAACACAATTTTTACCCCGCAAAAAAACGAGAAGTACGAAAGGAGAAATGCACTATAACTACACACAAAAATTTATCCGTTAAGATTGATTACATCAGTATTGTATTTGAAACGGCAACCGCCGAAGATGTTATCATGCACATTTTAGGTTTACCGACTGATATTTTCAATGTCTATCCGGCAAGCATTAAATACAAAACCTATCAAGCACGCTGGCAGATTGGAGATATTTATGTATCGGGGGACGCAAGAAAGACAGAGGACAACCCACAAGGGTTAGGCTGTTATCTTGTTATGACCGGAAGAGGTTGTGATGATATTTTCCGTATTCTCGACAGTAGGAATTATACCTTTGGGGATATGTTCCGGCGCTGTGAGCGAAGATACGGACTGGATAACTTCCATTTCACAAGGCTTGATATTGCCATTGATGATAAGAACGAAAAGCCATTTTTTACCATAGAGCAGATAAAGAAGAAATGTGAAAAAGAGGAATTTATCTCGAATAGTGAGGGCTACCACTTTGACGAAAGCAAGTTTGATGATTTCGACACCGCAAAGACTGTTTATATCGGTGCTGGGAAATCGGGATTGTCCTACCGCTTTTATGATAAGGATAAGGAAGTCTGTTCAAAACATAACAAGACACTTGAGGAAGTTGGCAGTTGGAAACGGACAGAAATGCAACTGCGTGATGATAAGGCTCATGCTTTTGCCATGACATTCAAGGACAGACCGCTGGAACTTGGGGAACTGGCTTTCGGACTATTGGCAAATAACCTACGCTTTGTCATGCCAAACAGAAACGAAAGTAATAAGAGCAGATGGAAAACGTGTCGGTTTTGGGAACGATTTTTAGGGGCTGTGGAAGTCTTGAAACTGCAAGTACCAAAACAGCAAAACTCCCTTGAAGAAACACAGCAATGGCTTACAGAGGGTGGCGTGATTTCCGCTGTCAAAAGTTTTTACTTCTTGGAAGAACATGACGCATTAGGTGGACTGGAAAAAGTGGGAACTATGCTTGATAAGGCAAGATACAGTAATTCCCTTTCCAGTAAACTAACTGCTCATTTACAGAGGATAAACCGCACCGACCTTATCCCTTATATTCAATATGACACGAAACATGGGAAAGGGGGGATCTGATGAATAACAACGATATTCCCGTATGGGAAAAATACACCCTTACCATTGAAGAAGCGTCAAAGTATTTCCGTATCGGAGAAAACAAGTTAAGACGCTTGGCAGAGGAAAACAAGGACGCTGGCTGGCTCATTATGAATGGCAACCGCATACAGATTAAACGCCGACAGTTTGAAAAGGTCATTGATAAATTGGACGCAATCTAATGCAAATGAGCCTTGTATGTGTTATGATGAACACAAGTCATATCAAGGCTCTTTCCAACAAGGAAAGGAGCAGACACCATGAAAGAAAAAAGACGGGATAGCAAAGGACGTATCCTGCATACTGGAGAGAGCCAACGAACAGACGGAAAATACTTATATAAATATGTGGACGCATTTGGAAACACGAAATATGTGTATGCTTGGAGATTGACACCCACAGACCCGACACCAAAGGGAAAACGGGAAAAACCCTCACTTCGAGAACTGGAACAGCAGATAAGACGGGATATTGAGGACGGTATCGACAGCACAGGCAAGAAAATGACACTTTGCCAACTCTACGCCAAACAGAACGCACAGAGGGCAAATGTGAAGAAAAGCACACAGAAACAACGGGAACAACTCATGCGGTTATTGAAAGAGGACAAGTTGGGTGCTAGGAGCATTGATACGATAAAACCCTCTGACGCTAAGGAATGGGCGTTACGCATGAAAGAGAAAGGCTTTTCCTACAATACCATTAACAACCATAAACGCTCGTTAAAAGCGTCATTCTATATCGCCATACAAGACGATTGTGTAAGGAAGAACCCTTTTGATTTTAAGTTAAGTGAAGTCCTAGAAAATGATACCAAAGAGAAAGTTGCATTGACAGAGGAACAGGAACAAGTCCTACTGTCATTCATCAAGACGGACAACGCGTATCACAAATATTATGATGATGTGCTGATACTGTTGAAAACTGGACTTCGTATCTCGGAACTGTGCGGACTGACAGTAGCCGATATTGATTTCAAGAATGAAGTTGTGATTATCGACCACCAGTTATTAAAGAGCAAGGAACAAGGCTATTATATTGAAACGCCCAAAACAAAGAGCGGAACAAGGCAAGTACCATTAAGCAAGGAAACGATACAAGCATTTCAACGAGTGATGAAGAAACGTCCAAAGGCAGAACCATTTGTGATAGACGGACGGAGCAACTTCTTATTTGCCAATCATAAAGGCAAGCCCAAAGTTGCCATTGATTATACCGCCTTATTTATCCGCATGGTAAAGAAATACAACAAGCACCATAAGGACAATCCCTTGCCACATATCACACCGCATACACTACGCCATACGTTCTGCACAAGACTGGCAAGCAAGAACATGAACCCGAAAGATTTACAGTATATCATGGGGCATTCAAATATCAGTATCACAATGAACTGGTACGCTCATGCGTCCATAGATACCGCAAAATCAGAGGTTCAGCGTCTAATTGCATAAGAAGTATTTACCACGATTTTAACCACGCTTGATAGCGAAAATATAAGAAGATAGACCTAGATATGCGAGGTTTACCACAAAAGCAAAATGCCCGTAGAGCCTATAAAATAAGGCTTTGCGGACATTTGAGAAGATATAAAAAGATAGTCAAAAAGACATATATAATTTAATATCAAATAAAGAAATCGCCTAGAAATTATTGAGGATAATTGAAAATTTGTGGATACTTTGTGTTATGTGTTGTAACATTCGAAAAGCAGTTAATCTTAGGATTGACTGCTTTTTTCTTATATAATAGGAAATTCCGATTTTTGTTGGAACAATGAATGAAAATAGCCCGCACAAAATCGGGCATGAGAACAAGATGACGCTCGTTAGAAGATATAAAAACCTTCTACACCAGCCTCATCGGCAAATAAATCATCTTCGTTTAAAAAGAAATCCATATCCAGAAGTTCATCCTCGCTCATATTGCGAATGTCCTTAGATGTCATTCCTTCTGGTGGATTGTCCATGTATTTTTTGCGTAATTCCTCGATATTAGATTTCATGGTAGTATTCCTCCTTTTAGAGGATTATATCATAGAACATGAAAAAAGAAATCATGCAGAAGAACGCTTTCCGAAAGATTTGGACATTGCTCTCTCATAGAGTTCTTCGAGGGATACGCGCTTATGATTATAATAGAGTTCCAAAAGCTCCATTTTGTGTTTGCAATTCGGACACTCTAAAGGATCATAACCAAAAGAAGAAAGAATGGCAGTGCGCCATTGGTTGAAACTCCGGCAAATACGATGTTTGCTTTTCGAGATCGCACGATAAAGTTTTTCGTCTGTTTTTCGATGTCTGGCATATAAGCCACCATATCGAATCATTTTGAAGTACTTCTCAGGGATATGACGAATTAATCGTTTGATAAAATCAATTGCCGGGAGAGTTTCTACAATATATTTATTATCTTCATGCCGATTGTAATGGAAGGGAACAGTATCACCATCATAGCTGTCTATTCTGGATGTAGCAATTACAGGGCGACCAAGATAACGCCCAATGTATTTGATGACTGTTTTGGAATCAGAAAGATTCGGTTTGGCATAGACACTGGCAGACAGTCTGACCGAAAAATGATGGAACTGAAAGGAGAAAAGAAAGCATGAATTTTGACAGAATCTTTATAACTGGTTTTTAAGCAACGCACAGAGCCTTGTGCTGATGGCGATTGTTGTTATCGGAATCTACTTGGGATTCAAGCGTGAGTTTTCCAAACCTATCGGATTCTTGGTAGTTGCCTTAGTAGCCGTTGGTCTTGTATTCAATGCGTCCGGCGTAAAAGATGTATTGTTACAGTTATTCAATAAGATTATTGGAGCATAAAATTAGTATTGCTATTGTGCGGACATTTGCATATAATAAAGATAGATGGAAATACTACTCACGAAAGGAGATGTTTTATATGGCTACAAAATCAGCAAATTTATATGCAAGGATTGAACCAGATGTCAAAGAAAAAGCAGAAAGTATCCTGTCTACACTTGGTATCCCTGCTTCCAGTGCTATCAATATGTTTTATAAACAGA
The DNA here is from genome assembly GCF_000420885.1 of Dorea sp. AGR2135. NCBI lineage: Bacteria > Bacillati > Bacillota > Clostridia > Lachnospirales > Lachnospiraceae > Dorea > Dorea sp. AGR2135. The sequence continues at coordinate 7,107 of NZ_ATVU01000051.1, forward strand.
TTATCTTACAGAGAGGACTTCCGTTTGAAGTAAAAATACCATCTGCCAGACCTGTTGATATCAGCACATTATCAGAAGCAGAGTTCAATGAAGAATTGGAGAAAGGATATGCGGATATGCAGGCTGGACGGACAAAAAATGCGAAGAAAGCATTTGCTGACATTCGCAAGGATTATGGCTTATGATATATGAAGTAGAATTATCCGAACAGGCTGACAGTGATTTGAGAGGGATTTTTGAATATATTGCTTTTGAATTACAATCGCCGGAAAATGCAAGCGGACAGCTTGACCGTCTGGAAGAACAGATATTAAGTCTGGATACGATGCCGGAGCGTTATCGAAAATATGAAAAAGAACCGTGGAAAAGCCGTGGACTTCGTGTATTACCAGTAGACAATTATGTGGTACTTTATATTCCAGACAGCGATAAAAAGGTTGTAACAATACTTAGAGTAATGTATGCCGGACGGGACACAGACAATCAGTTAAATCTCCACACAAAGCAATAAAGGATATGATTTTACCGTTGCCTACGAAGTAGATCAGCAGGTAAAAGAGGGAGAACAGATACAGGCAGTCGCAGAAAACTATACCGTGACCGTTCATGTAGATAAGGACGGTGTAATGGTCATTACCCAGAATCCTACCCTTGCTCCTGTATCCGGCGACTATGTATTTTCAGAGCTGGTAAATCCTGTTTTTACCAAAGATGGCGATAATCTTAAGGTCAGTGTGTCTGTGAAGTATCTGGATAACAAGTCGAAAATGACGCAAATCTCACAGTATGAGCTGGTGCTTCATAAGGACGATAACTGGAAGATTGTAGAATAAATGATACCACAAAAGACCGTAGCCTGTAAGATAACATTCTAATGTAAAATACAAGCTACGGTTTTATCATTGATTTTTTATGGGTAAGGAAATAGTCGTGGAAAATCCGTTATTTAATGCACTTGAAATAGATACAGTTCCATTATGAATAGAAACAATTTCTTTCACAAGAAGAAGCCCTAAACCATGCCGTAAATCTAACCTTTCATCTGTACTTTGCAGATAATGAGGTGTTGACTGTATTTTTTGTAATTTTTCTTCTGATATTCCTTTTCCGTTATCACTGATTACCAATATTAAATTGTTTCCGTTTACAGCTAAACTAACTGAGATTGTACAACCATTTTCATTATGATTGATACTGTTAGAAATAATATTTTGTATTGCTCGATATAACAATCTTTCATTTCCTATAATAGAGATTTGTTCTGTATTACAGTCTAAATTTAATTCAAAATCAAATTTATTATTTAGATTGTTATTTAGATACTCAACGACAATTTCTCGTATCATTTTACATAAATGAACAGGCGTTTGTTTAACTGGCTGAACATTATAATTTAATTGACTCACAAGGTTCAAATCCTGAACCAAATTTTTAATTTTAACACTTTGGATTTTGATAATATTTGCTTGTTTTCTGGTGTTTTCCCCAACATCTAATGAAGAAGTTATTCTATCTGCATACCCCATAATCATGGAAAGAGGTGTTCGTATATCATGTGAAACGCCACTTATCCAGTTTGCTCTCGCTTTATTTTGTTTGTCTAATTGCAATGATGTTTCGTTAATACGTTTTCCAACATCTTCCAATTCCCCATTTATATTAAGGACAACCGTTTCGCCATGAGATAGCTTATCCAATCCATTGAGAATAGGAGCAACTTTCAGCATTACATTTCGTTTTGATAAATAATATACAATAAACAGAATAGTTACATTTGATACCAACATAATAAAAAGAATAATGGGAGTTTTCTGCATTGCTGATAAAGGAAGATAGTTAGTCACAAATTTTGAATAACTGTTCTTCGGATAACCTAATACCAATAAATCATTTTCTTGCTTCCATGTGAATACGGGATAATTTTTGATATACCCCTTAGAAAAGGTGGCAACGTCTTGTAATGAATATTTAAGTGGTATTTCTTCTGGTAGATTGTATTGCCAGATTACATTACCGCTATTATCTATTACAATTCCCCAGATATTGTTTGTAATTAAATCTTTTTGACACCTATTATTTAATATATATTTTCCATCTTGGATAGTAAGATTATTAGATACTTTTTCTAATGTTTGGACAGGATTATTTTCGCTTATACTGTTGACAGTATCATTAAAAGTTAGGAAGAAAAGCAGTAAATCAAAACCCACTATAAGGATTATTACTGACAAGTATATGAATAAATGTTTACTAATAAATTTTCCAAAATTCCGCATTATTATAACCTGCTCTCCACATTTATTTTATATCCCAATCCTTTAACAGTTATTAGTGATTTTGGTTTTGAGGGAGTAATTTCAATTTTTTCTCGTATGCGTCGAATATGAGCAATTAGCGAATTTCCATATCCAAATGGATTGTCGCCCCATACAGCTTCACAAAGAGCGTCTATTGTTACGATATGGTTAGCATTTCGTACAAGTGCTTCTAAAATATCATGTTCTTTTGCAGTAAGAGGTAAAATCTTATCTTCCCATATAACCTGTGCATTAGCTAAATCAATTTTACAATCACGTAATTCTATAAGTGGGCTATCTTCCTTATAACATCTGCGTAATACAGCATTTAGACGAAATATAAGTTCTTTTGGCATAAAGGGTTTTGTTATATAATCGTCAGCTCCCAACCCAAATCCCGAATATTTATCCTGTATATCATCTTTTGCGGTCAAAAATATCACTGGAATATTAGTGAAACTTCTTAGTGTTTCCATAAGTTCAAAACCGCTTCCATCTGGAAGCATGACATCTAATATAGCTATATCTGGTTTTTCCTGTTGACAGATTTCCAAAGCTGTTTTTACACAATCAGCGGTAATAATATTTAAAAAATTTTCATCTTCTAATATGGTTATAAGCATACTTCTTAAACATTCTTCATCATCAACGATCAATATTTTTTTTGATTTTAAGTATGTATCATTCATTTATTTGTCACGCCCTTTTTGCAGTTTCTTTATCCCATTGTACCAAATCGCTGGCGCGATGGCTAGCGTTACGTACAATAAGGTCGCCACTTTTTTTTCAAAAATAAAAGTAGCAGTTTTTTTGTATATGTTATATTGTTAAGTTACCACACTCAAACAATTACACACAAAAGAACTGCTATGCTTATGTTATCATGTTTTTTTATTCTTAACAATTACATATCTGATTTTTTTATTCGTCCGCCTCCCTTTAGGTGTTTGTTTTTACTTTTTTTATTACAAACATCATTTATTTTAGGAGGTTCA
>NZ_ATVU01000052.1:0-9353 GCF_000420885.1 Dorea sp. AGR2135
TGGCACCTCCTGGATGAATTTACGGCACGGTACTCTGTCTGTTATCATTTTACTATACGTCCTTTTGCCATAAATGAAAATTCTTCAAGTGGCTGGACAGGTGGTGGTGCAAATGAGAGTACCTGAAATCAGTTTAGGGAACGGGCTACAGGCCCAAAATAAACACGATCTTTGCCGTTATTTTAAATATAAGCGGCAGTAACAACAAATTCAATACCCAATAGTCTGCATAGTTTCATTTATGGTGGTGCCAAGTGTGCGGGCATGGGAGTTTAGGGAGAAAACTGAGCAAGTAGGAAGGTGGGATATATATGAAACAAGATACTTTAGAGGGCAAAGCAAAAACAAAAAATGGGGTAAAACGGCTGTGTTTTTCCATAATCTGCATTCTTCTGGAAGTGATTTTTATTATTACTATCGTAACACGCTTGAATGAATATGCAGAAATCATAAATTTATTTACAAGGATTTTGAGTGGGATCTTGGTTTTGGGATTGTACGCATCAAATAAGACATCCTCTATGAAAATGCCTTGGGTCATCTTAATTCTAATTTTCCCAATTATGGGAGTAGGACTGTATTTGTTGATTGGTTTGAATGGTGGCACACATAAAATGCGTGAGCGATATGCAGAAATTGATAGCAAATTGTTACCAATGCTTCCGGACAGTCAGGAGTGTTTGAGCAAAATAAAAGAAACAATTCCGAAAGCAGGAAATATAGCAAGTTACATACAAAGAAATTCGCAGTATCCAATCTATCAGAATACGGATATTGTGTATTTTGATGAAGCAGTGAAAGGATTAGAGGCACAGCTTAAGGATTTGGAGAAAGCACAGAAGTTTATCTTTATGGAATATCATGCGATAGAAGACGCTGAAGCATGGCATAAGATTCAAGATGTTCTGGAAGAACGAGTAAAAGCAGGTGTGAAAGTTAGAATATTCTACGATGATATGGGTTCTATAGGCTTTATTAACACAGATTTTGTGAAAAAGATGGAGGCAATAGGAATTCATTGTCGTGTATTCAATCCGTTTGTGCCAGGTTTAAATCTGTTTTTGAACAATCGTGATCATAGAAAAATAACAGTTATTGATGGAAAAGTCGGATTTACAGGTGGATATAATCTAGCAAACGAATATTTTAATTACACACACCCGTATGGACAGTGGAAAGATACAGGTATTCGTTTAGAAGGAGATGCTGTTCAGTCGCTTACGGTGACATTTTTGGAAATGTGGAATGCAGTAAGTGATAAGGATGCTAATGATTCTGATTTTAGTAAATACCTTTTCCACTATGATTATGCGGCACAGCAAACTGGGTTTGTTCAACCTTATGCAGACAGCCCTATGGATAATGAGCAAGTAGGAGAAGAAGTTTATATCAGTATGATAAATAAAGCTGAAAAATATTGTTGGTTTATGACTTCATATCTAATCATAACAGATGAAATGACGCATGCGTTATGTCTGGCTGCTAAGCGAGGGGTAGACGTAAGAATTATCACACCTGGTATCCCTGATAAAAAATTCATTTATAATATAACTCGTTCTTTTTATCATGGATTAGTTAAACATGGTGTTCGTGTTTATGAGTGGACTCCTGGTTTCTGTCATGCAAAAATGAGTGTGGCAGATGACTGTATGGCAACTTGTGGAACAATTAATCTGGATTATCGAAGTTTATATCACCATTTTGAAAATGGCTGTTTTATGGCAGATTGTCAGGCAGTTGTGGAAATAAAAAATGATCTGATAAGAACGATGGGAGAATGTCGTGATGTGACAGACCAATATCAAACCGGACGAAGTGCATATTTGCGACTGGGACAATTATTTATGAGATTATTTGCTGGATTGCTATAAGAATCTGATGAAACGACCTTTCAAAAAACAGTTGATTTAGAAGTTAACTGTTTTTGAAAGGCCGTTTTTGCTATATCTAACAGTCTGTTGTACAAAGAAGATTTTGCATGGATGAAAAAACAAACCTTGTTGAGGTTAAATTGAGTTTGACTTTGTATTGTATAAGTATGAAATAAAAAGGAATCAGGTGATGTACAATGAAAAAGCATAAAATATGTAAAATCCTTCTTGTTATACTGGCAATTTTTTTATGTGTGGCTTTTTATGAATTGCTCGGAATCTGCGTTGCATATAAAAAGCAGCCGGAAGTGTCCAATACAACCAAAAAAGAAACAAAAAATGGGTCATGGAACGAATGCAGTGAAAATCCAGAACGGGCAGTAATCATAGAAAAGAATCCAGAAGCGCTTTTACAAAGAGTGCGTTTGATCAAGAATGCAAAAAAGGAAATTATTCTTTCTACTTTTGCATTTCAATCCGATGAAAGTGGAAAATTGATTTTAGGAGCACTGCATGATGCGGCAGACAGAGGTGTACATATTCGTCTGTTAGTAGATGGAATGGAGAGCTGGATTGATATGGAAGGAAATCCGTATTTCTATGGATTATCTTCCCATGAGAATGTTGAAATTAAACTGTATAATAAGGCCAATCCGTTGAAACCGTGGAAAATGATGGGTAGAATGCATGATAAATATTTGATTGCAGATGGAAAGAGATATATTCTTGGGGGAAGAAATACATACAATTATTTCCTGGGTGATTTTCCGGGACATAAGAACTATGACAGAGACGTGTTAGTGGTTTGCGATGAACCTGAGAAAGAAAATTCAGTTAACCAGTTGTCAGAGTATTTTGAAACCATATGGAATCAGGAAGACAGTGGTTATTTTCATAACAATAAAAAACTGGCAAATAGAAAATCTGTAAAGAACGCAGTTTTAGAGCTGCAGAACAGCTATCAGAAATATTTTGAAGAGAATAAGGAAAGAATCTGCGAGACCGATTACACGAACGAAACTTTTGAGACAGAAAAGATTGCATTAGTGTCAAATCCTATCCACACAGGTCCCAAGGAACCAGTAGTCTGGTATTATCTGGGAGAACTAATGAAAAATGCAAAAGAGCGCGTGAAAATTCATACACCATATATTATCTGCAATGATATGATGTATAATACATGGAAAGAGATTGCGGAGAGAGTTCCGGATTTTTCTATCATGACCAATTCGGTTGCCAACAATGGAAATCCGTTTGGTTCTGCTGATTATGCGAGAAACAGAAACAGAATTTTAAATACAGGAATTGATATCTGGGAGTATGAAGGCGGCTATTCTTACCACGGAAAAAGCATCCTGATTGATGATGATCTATCCGTAATCGGTTCCTTTAACATGGATATGAGAAGCACGTATTTGGATACGGAACTGATGCTTGTAATACGTAGCAAAGAGATTAATAAACAGTTGGAAGAGGGCATGATGGAATATGAAAAAGTGTCCCGCCAGATATTAGAAGGCGGAACTTATAATGATCCATATCATGTAGAGCCAATCGAATTAACAAAGAAACGTCAGAGAAAAATATTTTTGGTACAGCATCTGCTTGGATGGGCAAGGTATCTGTTTTAATAAGGAGGAAGGAAAACGTGTTTCAAATATTGATTGTAGAAGATGATAAAGAATTAAGCCAGCTATTCCAAAAAGTGCTTGAGAAGAATGGATATCAAGTCAAAAGTGCATCGGATGGAGCACAGGCATTAGAAGTATTGGATAAGGAATATATTGATCTGATCATTTCCGATATTATGATGCCGGTTATGGATGGTTATGAACTGGTGTCGGAACTCCGTTCAGCAGGATATCAGATACCGGTACTTATGATTACTGCGAAAGGTTCCTTTGATGATATGCGCCAGGGATTTCTTTCGGGAAGTGACGATTATATGGTAAAACCGGTAAATGTGAATGAAATGGTTTTAAGAGTCGGAGCACTGCTTCGCCGTGCACAGATACTGAATGAACACAAAATTGTGATCGGTTCAACAGAGTTTGATTATGATGCAATGACGGTTACAACTGATAAGGAAAGTCTTGTTTTGCCTAAAAAAGAATTCCTGCTTTTATATAAGCTTGCAGCTTCGCCAGGCAGAACATTTACAAAACAACAGTTGATGGATGAAGTATGGGGATACGAGACGGAGGCAGACCCACATACGATAGAGGTACATATAGGAAGAATCAGAGAGCGTTTTAAAGATAACCCTGATTTTGAAATCGTAACAATGCGTGGAATTGGATACAAGGTGGTGAAAAAATAATGGAACAAAAGAAAGAAAAAGGATTGCGGATCCGATCCTGTCTGACTGGTGCAATCTGTCTGGCACTTGTATTTTCAACAGTCATATCTGCTTTATTATTTGCTTTTTTGAATCATTTTTTTAATCTGCCGGGCAGCATACCTGTGCTTGGCTGGCTTTTGATTTTCAATACATTGATTGCAGGGCTGATCACTTCCTTTATTAATGCAAAGTTACTGGAACCAATCACCAGACTTAGTAAAGCAATGAAGGAAGTTTCTCAGGGAGATTTTGAACAGCATTTGGAAACGAACAGCCGTATAGCAGAAGTTGGAGAATCTTATCAAAGTTTTAACGTTATGACAAAAGAACTTCGTGCAACAGAGGTGCTGCAGATGGATTTTGTATCTGATGTTTCTCATGAGTTTAAGACCCCGATTAATGCCATTGAAGGATATACAATGCTGCTTCAGGGAGAAGAACTGTCTCCGGATCAAGAGGAATATGTAGAAAAAATCTTATTTAACACCCAAAGACTTTCCGGATTGGTTGGTAATATTTTGCTTTTATCCAAGTTAGAGAATCAGAATATACCAATGAAAAAAACAGAATATCGTCTGGATGAACAGATCCGCCAGGCATTTCTTTCATTGGAAACAAAATGGACAGAAAAAGAAATTGGTTTTCAGGTAGAATTGGAGGAAGTTAAATATACTGGGAATGAAGGACTTTTTATGCATATCTGGATAAATCTTTTGGATAATGCGATTAAGTTCAGCCCTTCAAAGGGGACAATTACGATGTTTCTGAAACAAGAACAGGATTCTGTTAAGTTCATTCTGGAAGATGAAGGACCAGGAATAGAGGATGATGTAAAATCCAGAATATTTGACAAGTTCTATCAGGTAGATGGATCTCATAAAGCAGAAGGAAATGGCCTAGGTCTTGCACTTGTAAAACGGATTGTAGATAGTGCCGGAGGAACAATCAAAGCAGAAAACCGTGAATATGGTGGATGCAGATTTGTTATAGAGCTGCCAAAGCAGAAAGATGAGATTATATAGTTTTAAGATAAATTAGAAGATGGGAGGATTTATATGACATTTTATCAGGAGTTGCAGTTAAATCAGGCAGGTTCTAAAAACCTGTTGAAAAAGAGTGAAACACTAAAAGAAAAATTATATCATATGTGGGTATATCTGGTGAAGATAGCTGCTACAATGGCATTTTGTTTTTTCTTTGTTAGTATTTTCAGCATTCTATTTGGAAATGAGAACAGCATTGTAGGTGTAGTAGTCTTATTATGTCTCATGGTGTTTAGAAATGCGGATCTGGGGATCCACACCGGACAATCTACGATGCTTTTGACTTTGTTCTTTGTAATTATGACTGTATGTCCGCATTTAGCAAATCAGTTTTCACCGGTATTGGGAATGCTGTTAAATATTGCGGCACTGGCTGTGTTGATTCTGTTTGGATGCCATAATCCATTCATGTTTAATCAATCTACATTGGTTCTTGGGTATCTGCTGCTATATGGTTATGATGTTACGGGAAAAAGCTATCAGATGCGATTAGTCGGAATGGCTTTAGGTGCAGCACTTACCTGCTTCGTATTTTATCGAAATCATAAAAACAGAACTTATAAAAGAAATCTGAAAGATCTGATGCAAGAATTTGATATCACTTCTTCCAGAACAAAATGGCAGATATGTCAGATTTTATGCGTACCGATTGTCCTTTGCATTGCAGAACTTTGTAATATGCCACGTGCAATGTGGGCTGGTATTGCGGCCATGTCCGCGATTTTGCCGTTTATGGAAGATATGCACTACAGAGTCCGTAAAAGGATTGTCGGAAATATTGCAGGTGTTATATGTTTTACAGTATTATATTTTCTGCTTCCTTCGTCAATCTATGCATATATAGGAATTCTTGGTGGAATCGGTGTAGGATTTTCAGCACAATATGGCTGGCAGGCAGTATTTAACACATTTGGTGCTTTAGCCATTGCTGCAGAGACTTATGGACTACAAGGAGCGGTTAGTCTTAGAGTGATTCAAAATGTTTTTGGTGTTGTGTTTGCTTTAGCATTTTGTGTTATATTTTATTGGTTTATGTCTAAAAAAAAGGAAAGTGAGGTGACCGTACATGCAGAGTGAAGTGAATCAGGAAGAAAATTTGAATAGAATTATTACGGTTCCTAATCTTCTTTCTTTTTTTCGGCTTTGTCTGATTCCGGTAATTATATGGAGTTATTGTGTAAAGAATAATCCTCTGTTAGCTGGTGAAATCTTATTGCTGTCTGGTCTTACGGATCTTGCTGATGGATATATCGCAAGAAGATTCCATAGGATTAGTAATTTAGGAAAAATACTTGATCCGGTGGCTGATAAGCTGACACAGGCAGCGATGTTAATCTGTCTGTTTACTCGTTTTCCGCATGTGCTTCTTTTAATCGTAATAATGGCAGGTAAGGAGCTGTATATGGTAGTCAGTGGATGTCTTGTGATACGAAAGACAGGAAAAGTACATGGTGCAGACTGGCATGGAAAGATAGTAACCTTTTTATTATATGGAACTGCAGCGGTGCATATTATATGGTTCCACATTACACCGATGGTATCAGATCTGTTGATTGGTTTGTGCGCTATAATGATGGTCATATCGGTCGCTCTGTATATTATCCAGAATACCAGGACTCTTAAGGGAGAGACTGTATAAGCAATTTTATATTGCAATGACTAGAAAAATATTTAGGAGAAGATAGATATAAACAGTAAGTCAAACACACAAACTATGGAGTCTTTAGTCGGTTTAATAAAATTTTAGATAGAAAATAAATCATTCAATGCCATTTAGATAAGGTTTTTTATGATGAAAACAGTATATCATATGCGTTCATGCATTGAAAATACTGTTCAGTTAAGAAATGCTGTATTTTTTAGGTGCACTAATGCGTAGAAAGCAGGTGTATGATGAGTTCAAATCATTTTAGGTTTAAGAAAATAATTTATGATCGTGTAGATGATGCTGATGTAAAAGTGACATCAACAAGTGCGATTGCGCAGATGTATATACGTAAGCAGAATATTTTCACAGAGAAGAAGATATTTCCTTATGCAAAAATGGAAGACTTGAGATTAGACTTGTTGCCTAAAATCAGGGTTATGGCTCAAAATCATGCTGGTGGACAACATCCATGGACCGCAATGGATGATCAGGAACTATTGAAAAGTGCAGGGCTGTATGGCAGAGCTGTTGTTACAGGAGAAGAGGGATTCAATCTTGCAGCACTTATGCTTCTTGGAAAAGATGATGTGATTTTAAATGTTGCACCGACTTATGTAACAGACGCACTTGTAAGGAAGGTCAATGTAGATCGCTACGATGATCGGGAAATTATTAAGACAAATCTAATTGAAAGTTATAGTCAACTCTTGGGTTTTGGAAGAAAAAATTTGCCAGACAAGTTCTTTTTGGAAGGAGCCGTGAATAAGAGCCTTAGGAACACGATTGTAAGAGAAATGGTCAGTAATACCTTGATGCATCGGGAATTTACAAGCAGCTATACGGCAAAATTCGTGATTGAAAAAGATCGAATGTATGTGGAAAATGCAAATCGTGCAACCAAGGAAGGTTTTATCACAGTAGATAACTTGGAACCAAATCCAAAGAACCCGATTATAGCAGCATTTTTCAGGAATATCGGTTATGCAGATCAGCTTGGATCTGGAGTGCGTAAGCTATTTAAGTATTGCAAATTCTATTCAGGTAAAGAGCCGGAATTTGTTGAAGGAGATGTGTTCCGGATTATTGTGCCATTGGATGAGGAGTATTCTTTTGACTTTGGAGTTAATAATAAATCGGTGAGTGAAACTTTGGATGATAAAATTGCAACTTTAGAGAGCGACTTAAAAAGAACAAAAAATAAAATTGAGACTTTGGATTGCGACTTTGAAATAAAAGAGGAGTTGGAGATTGTTCAACTGATAAAAGAAAATCCATCTATCACACAAAAAGAAATTCAACAAAGGACAGGTATTTCATTAGGAACAGTAAAAAGAATTTTACCTAAACTACAGAAGAAAGGAATTCTTGTTAGAGAGGGCGGTAAACGTTTTGGCAGATGGATTATAAAATAAAATATAGCTTTTGCTAGTTGTTAAAAAACTGTGATAAACTAAAAGAGAAAAGTTTATAGAGCAGGAGGGCTGATTTATGTGTCAGATAGTATTAAGCATACCGGATGAAGTACTTTATGATAAAAAAATGAACAAAGAACAGGCAAATCAGTTTGCAAGACAAGCCTATTTTCTTAAAATCTCATGTGGTGCTTCTATTTCATTTGCCAGGGTATGCTCTGTTAATTCTGACATCAATTTCAACTTTTTATTGATCAGCGGCCGCATACAGTTAGGAACATGTTCCTGATGCGCTCTGTGGATTGCTACACATTCCTTACAATTTCCATGGTAGCGACAGGCTTTCAAGCAAGGACAGTGATCTTTATCTTTGTATTCCTTACGAAATTCTGCTGCAAATTCTTCTTGCAGTCTCAGCCCTTCGGCACGGTTTCCTTTATGAAATTCTGCCATTGCATCCAGTTCTTTTTGGTTTTCTTCAATCTTCATATTACTAAAATTCCTTTCCTTTTTCATGATTAATTTCTGTAATCATTTTTATCTGGAAGCATATTTTCCATTTCCAATTTTTTTAACATTAATGTCTATTTCAGGCATTTGATATTTTACCTTACGCTGCGTCCGTTTCGGATTTCTTTTGGTATCTTTTACAACAGCTTTAACAGCAGGACTGAATTTCAAACTGAAGAGCAAAAACTCTGTCAATATATTGTACCAAATCGCTGGCGCGATGGCTAGCGTTACGTACAATAAGGTCGCCACTTTTTTTTCAAAAATAAAAGTAGCAGTTTTTTTGTATATGTTATATTGTTAAGTTACCACACTCAAACAATTACACACAAAAGAACTGCTATGCTTATGTTATCATGTTTTTTTATTCTTAACAATTACATATCTGATTTTTTTATTCGTCCGCCTCCCTTTAGGTGTTTGTTTTTACTTTTTTTATTACAAACATCATTTATTTTAGGAGGTTCATTATGGACAAATATTTTAATTCTTACAGAGAGATGATTTCTCTCCGTGGTCTTACCGACC
>NZ_ATVU01000053.1:0-9101 GCF_000420885.1 Dorea sp. AGR2135
CTGGGTTCAGAACGTCGTGAGACAGTTCGGTCCCTATCCGGCGTGGGCGTAGGATATTTGAGAGGAGCTGTCCTTAGTACGAGAGGACCGGGATGGACTGGCCGCTGGTTGATCTGTTGTTCCGCCAGGAGCATAGCAGAGTAGCCAAGCCGGGACGGGATAAACGCTGAAGGCATCTAAGCGTGAAGCCCCCCTCAAGATGAGATATCCCAACGAAAGTTGTAAGACCCCTTGAAGACGACGAGGTAGATAGGACAGAGGTGGAAGTGTGGTAACACATGGAGCTGACTGTTACTAATAGGTCGAGGGCATAACCAAGTAAGGTGGATAGGTAAAGATGTTGAAAAGTTTCTTATATGCAGTTTTGAAGGTATATATTTATATAAGAAGTGATTGGTATGAACCAGTCACTTTTTTTGTATATAGAAAGTCGTATTTCCTATTATACAAGAAGCCTCCGGCAGGATGCGCATTCGCACGAATAAGAATTAGATCAAAAGAATACAATTCTCGTTCATTGTGTGTTGTCGCGCAATTCAGAATCCGTTACAATAAAGTTATGATTAGTGTGTACAAAAAAGACAAAATCACATACGAGATGAAATATGTAACAAGGAGGTCGTGGTATGTCGGATTTGAAATATGACATCATCATTATCGGTGCGGGTGTTTCAGGTTGTGCTGTGGCACGGGAATTATCACGTTATGATTTGAAAATCTGTGTGCTGGATAAGGAAAGTGATGTCTGTGAGGGGACGAGTAAGGCGAACAGTGGAATTGTTCATGCAGGACATGATGCAAAGCCAGATACATTGAAAGCGAAACTGAATGTTCAGGGAAATCTTATGATGGAAGAGATGGCAAAAAAGCTGGATTTTCCGTTTAAAAGAAATGGTTCATTAGTTGTCTGCCAGAACGAGGAAGAACTTTCAAAACTAGAAGAACTGAAAGAGCGAGGCAAAGATAATGGAGTGGAAGGGTTAAGAATCCTGACAAGGGAAGAGGCGCTTGAACTGGAACCGGCACTTGCAGATTCTGTGTATGCGGCGCTTTATGCACCAACCGGAGGAATTGTCTGTCCATTTCTTATGAATATTGCTTATGCAGAAAATGCAGCAATCAATGGTGTAAAGTTCCAATTTGGAACGTGTGTGCAGGATATACAGAGATGCCATCAAGTAAGTGGATTTGAAGTCATTACAAATCAGGGAACATTATATTCAAAATATGTAATCAATGCTGCCGGAGTTTATGCGGACGAAATCCACAACATGGTCAGTGAGAAGAAACTTCACATTACACCGCGAAGGGGAGAATATTGTCTCCTTGATAAAAATGCGGGAACTCTGGTCAGTCATACTATTTTTCAAGTGCCAGGGGAAATGGGGAAAGGTGTTCTTGTAACTCCGACCATACATGGCAATCTGATGATCGGGCCAACTGCCGATGATGTTCCAGATAAAGAAGATAATGCGACGACGAGAGCAGGGCTTGATAAGGTGTTAAATGATTCTGCGAAATCTGTAAAAGGCATTCCGACACGCCAGGTCATTACATCATTTGCAGGACTTCGTGCACATGAAGATGGTGGAGATTTTCAGATAGAAGAATTAACTGATGTGCCAGGATTTATCGATGTGGCTGGAATCGAATCACCAGGACTTACCAGTGCCCCGGCAATCGGAGTGTATGTCTGTGATTTAGTAAAAAAAATGATGGAAGATACAGATCGGCAAATAAATCCAGGAGATTCGGGGAATTTAAGAAGTTTCGAAGTAGCTGATAAACAAAAAAGTTCAGGCAGATTACAGGAAAAAGAAAATTTCATAGAGACGCGTAAAGGAATCGTACATTTTGCAGAACTAAGTCTGGAAGAACAAAAGGAACTGATTCAGAAAGACCCAGCGTATGGACAGGTCATCTGTCGCTGTGAAACCGTGACTGAGGGAGAGATTCTGGATGCAATCCGAAGACCGCTTGGAGCGCGGACGCTGGATGGAGTAAAGCGAAGAGTCCGGGCAGGCATGGGACGATGCCAGGGAGGTTTCTGTACACCGAGGATTATGGAGATACTGTCCAGAGAGTGTGGAATTCCGTTGGAAGAAATCTGTAAAAATAATCCGGATTCCCGAATCATTGTAGGAACAAATAAGGAATGGCTGTAGGGAGGTGCAGGAATGAAAACTTGTGATTTAGTCATTATCGGAGGCGGTCCTGCAGGACTTGCAGCAGCGCTTGGAGCAAGAAAGCAGGGAATAAAGGACATTTTAATCGTAGAAAGAGACAAAGAACTTGGTGGAATTCTAAACCAGTGTATTCACAATGGTTTCGGACTTCACACATTTAAAGAAGAGCTGACTGGACCGGAATATGCAGGACGTTATATTGAGCAGGTAAAAGACGCCGGGATTCCATATGTGGTCGATAGCATGGTGCTGAGCATTCAAAGCATGAGCCAGTATAAGAGTAGTCTTCAAGCAGATCAGTGTGAATATAACAAAGAAAAATATTCAGAAGCAGATCAAGATAAATATTGCAAGAAGAAATATACAGATAAAATTATCACTATGGTTAGTCGTACGGAAGGTATCATTCAGATTCAGGCAAAGGCAGTAATACTTGCCATGGGCTGCCGGGAGCGTCCAAGAGGAGCGCTTAATATTCCGGGATATCGCCCGGCTGGAATCTACAGTGCCGGAACGGCACAAAGACTTGTAAATATGGAAGGTTATCTGCCAGGACGTGAAGTCGTGATTTTAGGTTCTGGTGATATCGGACTGATCATGGCAAGACGTATGACACTGGAAGGGGCACATGTAAAAGTAGTTGCGGAACTGATGCCTTATTCCGGTGGACTAAAGAGAAATATTGTGCAGTGTCTGAATGACTATGATATTCCACTGAAGTTAAGCCATACAGTCGTTGATATTCATGGAAAAGAACGGGTGACAGGAATTACGCTTGCCAAGGTCGATGAGAAAGGAAAGCCAATTCCGGGAACGGAAGAAGAATATGCATGTGATACTCTGTTGTTATCCTGTGGATTGATTCCGGAAAATGAATTGTCACGGGAACTGGGCGTGAAATTAAATCCAGTGACCAGCGGACCGGTTGTAGACGAGAGTCTGGAGACAAATGTGCCGGGAGTATTTGCCTGTGGAAATGTGCTTCATGTTCATGATCTTGTGGATTTTGTATCAGAGGAAGCGGACAGAGCAGGAACATGTGCGGCGAGATACATTTTACAAGAGAATCAAAGCAGTGATCATGGCATAGACCAAGAGAGTCAGTATAGTGATTCAGATATAGGTAAGGCCTCCAAGATGAATGATAATAATGATCCAGTGATTCCACTCATTTCTACTGGCTGTGTCCGCTATACCGTTCCATCTGCCATTCATTTGTCCAAGATGCCGGATAAATTGAAAGTGCGGTTTCGTGTCGGAAAAGTTGTAAAAAACTGTGCAGTCGATGTATACTGTAAGGAAGAGAATAGCGAGAAACGGATTAAGACAAAGAAACGTCCAGTCGTAGCACCTGGGGAGATGGAAGAGATTCTGCTTGGCAGGGAAGAACTTTTAAAATATCCGGATTTACAACAGCTTATCATCACGGTGAAGGAGGGATAGACTATGGAGGAGAAGAAACTAATCTGTATCGGCTGCCCTCTTGGATGTGAATTATGTGCAGTATTGGAACGTGGAGAGGTTATAAGTGTTACAGGAAATACTTGCAAGCGCGGAGATGCTTATGCCAGAAAGGAACTGGTAAGTCCGGAGCGTACCGTGACAAGTACGGTGAAAATGAGTGACGGGCGCATGCTTCCGGTGCGCACGAAGACGGATATTCCTAAGGCGAAAGTATTAGAATGCGTGCGAGAATTAAAATATGTTGTCGTAGAAGCGCCAGTGGAAACAGGGCAGATAATTGTGCAGGATATTGCGGGGACAAATGTACCGGTAATCGCGACAAAGAAGATGGGAGAACGGGTATGAAAAAATATGTAATGGCTCTGGATCAGGGTACAACCAGTTCCAGATGTATTTTGTTTGACAAAAAAGGAAATATTTGCAGTGTAGCGCAAAAAGAGTTTGAGCAGATTTATCCAAAACCGGGCTGGGTCGAGCATGATCCGATGGAGATTTGGGCATCTCAGTTATCTGTTGCGACCGAAGCAATCAGTAAAATCGGTGCAAGTGCTGATGAGATTGCGTCCATTGGAATTACGAATCAGAGAGAGACGACGGTTGTGTGGAACCGTGAGACGGGTATGCCGATTTACAATGCAATCGTGTGGCAGTGCCGCAGAACTGCAGAACGGATCGATCAATTAAAAGAAGATGGCCTGACGGACTATGTGAAAGAGACGACAGGACTGATACCTGATGCATATTTTTCAGCGTCAAAAGTGGCATGGATCTTAGATCATGTAGAGGGAGCCAGAAAGCAGGCAGAAAATGGAGACCTTGCTTTTGGAACAATTGATACATGGTTGGTCTGGAATCTGACCCGTGGGGAAGTACATGCGACAGACTACACCAATGCCTCCAGAACGATGATGTTCGATATTCATAAATTAGACTGGGATCAGAAGATTCTGGATTATTTCAAGATTCCAAAGAACATGCTGCCAAAAGTAAAACCATCCAGTGGAATTTTCGGATATACAGAAGTCGGTATGTTTGGCGAGAGTATTCCAATCGCCGGGGCAGCAGGTGACCAGCAGTCAGCATTGTTCGGCCAGTGCTGTTTTGATGCCGGAGAAGTGAAGAATACATATGGAACCGGCTGTTTCCTGCTTATGAATACAGGAGAAAAGGCTGTGACTTCAGAAAATGGACTGCTTACGACTATTGCAGCCAGCGCAGACGGAACCGTCCAGTATGCATTAGAAGGAAGTATTTTTGTGGCAGGAGCGGCAATCCAGTGGCTGCGTGATGAGATGCGTATGATTCGCAAAGCAGCAGATACGGAGCGTTATGCAACTGCGGTCGAAGATACTGCAGGCGTTTACCTTGTTCCGGCATTTACCGGAATCGGAGCGCCGTACTGGGATCCATATGCAAGAGGTACGGTCGTGGGCATCACAAGAGGCTGCAAAAAAGAACATTTTATCCGGGCGGCACTGGAATCTACGGCGTACCAGACCAATGACATTTTGAAAGTGATGGAAGAAGAATCTGGTGTACAGATCCGGACGCTCAAAGTAGATGGTGGTGCATCAAATAATAATTTTCTGATGCAGTTCCAGGCCGACATTCTTGGTGTTGATGTGCTCAGACCACAGTGTGTGGAGACAACAGCTCTCGGAGCGGCATATCTTGCAGGAATTGCAGTGGGTTACTGGGAAGATGTAGAGGACGTGCGCGCAAACTGGGCACTGTCCCGAACATTCCATGCAGACATGACAGACGAAAAGAGACAACATTTGTTAAAAGGCTGGAAGAAAGCAGTCGGTCGCGCATTCGAGTGGGTGGAGGACTAGATTATGAAGCGGGAATTTCAATATCCGTCGCGGGACGGAGTGACACAGATTCATGCAATCGAATGGGAGCCGGAGGGGGAGATCCATGCGGTTATGCAGTTATGTCATGGTATGGTCGAATTTATCGACCGATATGATGCATTTGCAAAATATCTGAACGAACATGGAATTTACGTGGTCGGACATGACCATCTGGGACATGGAAAATCTGTGCAAAATGAAGAATATCATGGATATTTTCATAAAACGAATGGAAATGAATATGTAATCGGTGACATTCACAAACTTCGGGAAATAACGCAGAAAAAATATCCGGATAAGCCGTATTTTATGCTTGGGCATAGTATGGGGTCTTTCCTGATCCGTCAGTATATGGAAATGTACGGACCTGGGCTTTTTGGAGTCATAGTCATGGGAACCGGAGCACAGCCTGGAGCTGCATTATTTTTTGGAAAATTACTGTGCAAAGTCATTGCCGCATTTAAAGGTGATGATTACCGGAGCACATTTGTGGATAACATGGCATTTGGTGGGTATAATAAACGGTTTGAGCCTGCCAGAACAGATAAGGACTGGCTGACGCGTGATGAAAAAGAGGTGGACGCCTATCTGGCGAATCCATGGTGTACGTTCCGCTTTACAGTCAATGCATATTATCATATGTTCTGTGGCATTGAGTATGCACAGAAAAAAGAGAATATTGAAAAGATCCCGAAAGATTTGCCGTTGTATCTGGTGGCAGGATCAGACGATCCCGTTGGAAACTTCGGAAAAAGTGTGGAAAATGTTGCAAAAACGTATCGGGAATGTGGAATTAAAGATGTGTCCCTTAAGCTTTATGAGAAAGACCGCCATGAGATATTAAACGAGCTGGACCGGCAGGTGGTTTACGAGGATATACTGGCGTGGGTGGAAGCGCATCTGCTATAGCCAGCATCGACTGAAACGGGAGAAGACTTGTAAAAGGTGAACTAGAAAAACGCGAGGAGATGAAAAATTGGCTGAGAGAGAAAGAAGAGTCATTTCGCTGGTCGGCGGTGGTGGCAAGACAACGACCATGTATGCGCTGGCTGAAATTTTCAGAGAAGAAGGGAAAAAAGTAATTGTGACGACAAGTACACATTTGCAGACCCCGCCAGAAGAAATCCGTGCATGGAATATTGAAGAAGTGAGAAGTCTCTGGAAATCTGACCAGATTGCGGTCATCGGTACAGATTGTGAAAGCAATAAGAATCTTGCAGCAGGAGATCAGGCAGCAGTAAATCAGATGGAAAATAAGAAATCTGTGAAAAAAATGCGTATGCCAGATAGTTCATTTTTACAGGAAGTTCTGCAGGAAGCGGAGGTTGTACTAATTGAAGCGGACGGAGCAAAGCATCTTCCCTGTAAGGTGCCAATTGAGAAAGAACCAGTCATTATTCCGGAGTGTACAGATGTCATTGCGGTTGTGGGAATGGACGCATTAGGGAAGCCATTAGAAGAAGTCTGCTTTCGAAAAGACCTTGCAGTTCAGTTTTTAAATACGAGTTATAAACATCTGATAGCAGAAGAGGATATTGCAAAAATCCTTTCATCAGTGCAAGGTGCACGAAAAGGCGTGGAAGACCGGAAATATTGTGTCGTTCTGAATAAATGTGACGATGAAATCCGCAAGGAGCGGGCCGAGAAGATCCGCTCCTTGTTAAAAGAAAAGAGCATTGAAAATGTAATGATCACAAATTGTGAAAATCGTCAAAATGAGTTGAAGAAATATTTCTGATAAAATTCTTGAATTATTCCTGCATAACCCGCGCCATATCTTCTGGCAGCGGTGCAGTGAAACTCATATGTTCCCCGGTAATCGGGTGGGTGAATTCCATGTGGTGGGAGTGCAGAGCTTGACGTGTCATGTACTCCATGTCTGGGTTGTACAGGTAGTCACCAATCAGTGGATAACCGAGATATTTCATATGAATACGGATCTGGTGGGTGCGGCCGGTCTCAAGACGAAGAGAGACAAGGCTGTGCCCATTTGCTTCTTTTACCACTTTATAATGGGTGACTGCATCTTCTCCATGTTCCCAGTCTACGGTCCGTTCGATGATGGTTCCTTCCTTGCGCCCGAGCGGAGCCTGGATGGTTCCTTCGGAAGGTGTGACAGAACCTCGTGCAATCGCGAGATATTCCCGGTGGACTTCCCGGTATTTTGTCATGTCCGAGAGAATACTGCCACTGACCAGATGCTTGGAAACAATGGTAAGTCCCGAAGTATCCCGGTCCAGACGGTTGCAGCACCGGAAAATGAAAGGCTTTCCCTGAGACTGAAAGTAGTAAGCCAGAGCATTTGCTATAGAGTTTGTGTAATTATTTAAAGACGGGTGAATCGGCATGCCGGCAGGCTTGTTCAGCACAAGAAGATCTTCATCTTCATAAATGATATCGAGTGGAAGTTTCGTCGGTGGGATTTTCTCAGAATTTTGTGTCTCGCAGATCCGCACTTGCAGATGGTCTCCTGTAGAAAGTTCCTGACGCATATAATAATGTACCCCATTTACAAGGATACTTTTCGGCATTCTTTTGATTTCCGACAGATTCTGCCCGGAGTAGCGCTTTCGGCGTAAGAATTGCTCAACTCTAAGGCCGGCACTGTCTTCATCTATGATATAATCGATATTTCGATTCATTGCATTTCTCCTGTATAATGTCTATAATAAAAAGTAATCTGGCGATTAGTGCTAGTATAGCACATTTTTCAGTGTAATGGAAATCCAGTGAATTACATTATTTATCAGCCATTATTTATAAGAAAAGAGGTTGTTAACAGTTAAATATAAATTATAAAATTATATAAGTTGGTGTTGAGCTTTATAAGATATTAGAGTAGAATATTATTGAAAGGAGTTGATACTTTGAGTAAATATTATTCTATACATGAATTTTCAAAAATTATAGGCGTATCTGCTCAGACATTACGAAATTGGGATGCCAATGGAAAACTTCATCCGCATCATACTACAGTAAGTGGCTATAGATATTATTCCGATGAGCAACTCAACCAAGTAATAAATGTAAAGCCTAAAAATCGCATTACAATTGGATATTGTCGCGTTTCCAGCCATAAACAAAATGATGATTTGGAACGACAGATTGATAATGTCAAGACATATCTTCTAGCAAAAGGACAGCCGTTTGAGATAATAAGTGATATCGGTTCTGGGATTAATTATAAGAAAAAAGGACTTCAGGAATTGATCAGACGAATCTCTCAAAATCAGGTTGAAAAGGTTGTTGTTCTATATAAAGACAGGCTATTGCGATTTGGTTTTGAGTTGATAGAATATATCGCTTCACTTTATAATTGTGAGATTGAGATTATTGATAATACTGAAAAATCGGAACAGCAGGAACTTGTTGAAGATCTGGTTCAAATAATCACAGTATTCAGCTGCAAATTACAAGAAAAACGAGCGAACAAAGCTAAGAAACTTATCCGGGAATTGATACAGGAGGAAACAGATGGTAAAAGCCATAAAAGTAATGCTGATACCAAACAACGTACAGAAAACTAAGATGTTTCAGTACGCAGGTGCTTCAAGATTTGCTTATAACTGGGCTTTGGCCAGGGAAAAAGAAAATT
>NZ_ATVU01000054.1:0-8915 GCF_000420885.1 Dorea sp. AGR2135
AAAAGGTGTACCTTTTGAGAGTTCAGAACAGACTATTTCCGCTGTAATAGGCGGTATTCCCTTAATTTCCGATAGAATGTAGCTTCGCTCATTTTGCATATTTCCAAGACTTCCGACAGAGGAAGCCTTTTCTTTTCCCATTCATGGACAAGCTCTCCGAAATTCTCTGGAAGCGTGATTTCTGGTCTGCCGAATTTAATTCCTTTTGCCTTTGCCACCGCTATGCCTTGTGCCTGTCTTTTTCTGATGTTCTCACGTTCATTTTGTGCGACAAAGGATAGTATCTGTAACACAAGGTCGGCAATGAACGTACCCATTAAGTCTTTCCCATTTCTGGTGTCCAGTAAGGGCATGTCTATGACGCATATATCAATCCCTTTTTCTTTCGTCAGTATTCGCCATTGTTCCTGTATTTCAAGATAGTTCCTGCCTAAACGGTCAATACTTAGGATATAAAGTAAATCGCCTTGTTTTAGCTTTCTGACGAGCTTTTTATATTGTGGACGTTCAAAGCTCTTTCCAGACTGCTTGTCTATGTAGATATTCTTAGAAAGCACGTTCCGCTTTGAGAGTTCAACAATCTGTCGTTCTTCGTTCTGGTCTATGCTGGAAACCCGAACATATCCATAAATCTCTGCCATTTATTATCAATCCTCCTTTGCTATGGATATAGAAAAGTATCATAAACAAAAAAAGCACCTTACTGTAAAAGTAAAATGCTTTCGTTAAAATATATTCATTTGTTATCATTATTCGATTTCTGCCATTGAGAAGATACGCCTTATCACACAGCTTGTAAAGAGTGCTGACGCATTGCGTTGCAACAGGCTCTTGACAAGCTATGAGCTAAGACGTTGATAACGAACAGGCAGAAATGAGATAGTGTGCCGTTTCACGACATAGAAAAAGACGCTCTTTTTTCAAGCGTCGATTTCTTATAACTCTGTATTTCTTTGTATAAGTCGTTACATAAGGCTCTTTCATTTGTTGTAATTTCGTTGTAATTTTCCCTATTTTCTTTTTGCTATTTTGTCGTTAGATACTGTATTTATGCGGTTTTTCTTAGTTTAATATCTGTTTTTGCATATAAAAAAGAACCTCTCATTACAGATTTTCTTTTTCTGCAATAAAAGATTCTTTTCTTATTTTCTTATATTCCTTCTTATTCGATGACCTGCTGTAACTGATTTAACGTTTCCATGACTAATCGTCTGCGCTGTTCTTTTTCCTGTTCCAAGGGCAATTGCGGATTTCCAAAGGGATAACAAACATTATTACCTTTTACTATCCTCACACTACCAGAGTCAATAGCTATGCGCGTCAGATTGGTAACCTGTACAACCGGAATTCCGATATTTTCAATTTCTTTTCCAATATAGGTTCCACATCGAGTACTTGTTCCACACGCTGATGTAATAATCACAGCATCCACTTCATATTGTCTGATTGAAGATGCAATTCGTTTCCCGAGACGAATACTTTCTTCTGTCGATGTCATCACTCCTGCTGTTGTTAGAAAGATATCACATAATTTTCCAATAATTCCTTCTTTCTCCAACTCTCTCATAATATCTACCGGCAACAAACGATTCGGATCTGCATTCACATACTGATTATCATACCCCTGATGGCTGACTTCATATTTGTCTGGCTTCAATGCCTCGCAGCCCTGAATACTGTACGCCAGACATATTTTTGCGTTTTTCGTGCGACACCATGATAACCTCACTTTGAAAATGTTCTCCCCGATGCTTTTTTAACAACATCTCAAGGCATCTTTGGGGCGCTGCTTCCTTATAATTAATAAATGGAACTATGTTATCTTGATTTTTTTCTCCAGTCAGCCCGTCAGGAATTGAATAAATATACTCTGAACGTTCTAACATGCTTTCAAACACTTCTTTCTGCCAATCATATTCGCTTTTTCCATATGCTCTCCCAGCATTCGCTCTTCTGTTAAATGTGCATAACCTGAAGCTTCAAATTCCAATACTGCATGTACTTGTTCAAAATAACTCATATAATTATCTCGCATTCCATCCTTGACCCAGTCCGAAATAATTCCAACGAAAGAATGCGCTTTCATTTTCGCCATGAGCTGCAACTCTGACTCTGTTAATTTAAATCCGGATTCGGAATAGCGCATGTCAATATTAATTTTCCACATTTCATAATAAAGATCATTCAGATATTCATATAATGAATTCTGACCCACGTACTGAAAACATGCAAGATAGAATTTTCGATTTGCATATAAACACTTACATACATTTAAAAAGCTATCTGTCAGTTTAGATGGATCATTAAACGAATTTACATTTTGAAGCATATCCGTATAAAAAACCCAGTTAATTAATTCGTATTTATCTTGAAAATGATAATAAAATGTGTTCCTGCTTATATTACAATAATCTGTAATATACTTGACAGAGATTTTAGATAATGGTTGTTTCTCCAATAACTTCTTTAATGCGGTCGCCAACGCTTCTTTCATTATCTGATTATTAGCCATACATTACACTCCTTTGAGATATTTACTCTCTTATAAGCTTTAAATTGTATGTTTTTTCTCTCTAACAATATTCTATTATAGATTATTTAACCAATCAACCTCAATCATTAATTATTTTTTGTACATTTTAGCGTTTTTGTCTAATTTTTCATCCCATACAATTTATTAGTTCAATATTTTCAACAAAAAACAACACACTTTTTTTATTGTTCATATTTAAAACAGACAACGGCTTTGTAAAATGAAATCCCCAACTTTTTTTGTTATTCTAAAACCATGAAATATGCCATTTTCTACTGTTATCAACAAGCACATTTCGCATTTTAGGAGGGATTTTTTATGTATGCACTTATTGCTGCTATTCCTATTTTCTTGACCGTCATACTAATGGTCGGCTTTAACTGGCCGGCAAAACGGGCCTTGCCCGCATCTTGGCTTATTGCCTGTTTTGTTGCCGGATTTATCTGGAAAATGGGAATACTCGAAATTGGTGCTCAGACTCTTGCGGGTTTTCTGAGTGCTTTTGAAACACTTGCAATTATTTTTGGTGCAATCTTACTTATGAATATTTTGAAACAATCTGGCGCAATGGCTTCTATTAATAATATCTTTTCAAATATTACAAAAGATGCCAGGATTCAAGCAATCCTTGTAGGATATGTATTTGCCGGATTTATCGAAGGCGCTGCCGGATTTGGAACACCTGCTGCACTTTCTGCTCCAATCTTAATCTCACTTGGATTCCCACCGTTGGCAGCAGCTGCTGTATGTTTAATTTACAACTCTACACCTGTTTGCCCGGGGCCTGTCGGTGTTCCAACACTGACAGCTTCCAGTGTTGTATCCTCTTCCGTAACAGCTCTTGGCGGTGATCCGGATAAGTTTACCGCTATGCTGACCAAATGGACCTGTATTCCACATATGGTTGGTGGTCTGTTCATTATTTTTATCGGACTTTGTGTCCTTTGTAAAGTCTTCGGAAAAAACCACAGTTTTAAAGATGCATTAAAAGCACTTCCATTCTGCATCCTTACAGGTGTTGTTGTCGGAGTTCTCTATCTTACAATGGCAGTTTTTGTAGGTCCAGAATTAACTTCTATGGTTGCTTTTCTTACAGCATTGCCAATCTTAATCCTCGCTGCCAAAAAAGGATTTTTAATGCCAAAAGAAGTTATGACTTTTGATGGAGTGGAAAAATGGGGCGACCAAAGCTGGCTTTCAACGCAAACCGTCAGCCAGCCACAAGATAAAGGTATGTCGCCTGTTAAAGCATGGATGCCATACGTAATCATCAGTATTATCCTTGTTTTAACACGTGTTGGCTTTTTCAAAATAAAACCGATTCTCACAGATGAACCATTTATTCTGCACATTGATCATATTCTTGGATTTGACACGATCAACTGGGATTTTAAATTCTTATGGAATCCTGGTATTATGCCATTTACATTAATTGCTCTTATTACCATTCTGCTTCACAAAATGAGTAAACATGAAGCCAAGGTAGCAATCAAAGATTCTTTTTGTCAGATATCCGGTGCTGCTATTGCATTACTTTTCGGTGTTGCCATGGTTAATCTTTATCGCTACACAAGTAATGCTAACATAGGTGCAAAAGTTGCTTCCACAGTAATTGATACTTTTGATTATACAAACAGTAGTATGTTATATGTCATGGCAGATGCGCTAGCAAATATTTTTCATGGTGCATACTTTATTATCGCTCCATTTATCGGTGTACTCGGCGCCTTTATGTCAGGATCATGTACCGTATCCAACACCTTATTTGCTTCCCTGCAATTTGAAACAGCTTCTCTGCTAGGCATGTCCCAGGTATTGATTGTAGCCCTTCAAAACTGTGGTGGTGCAATTGGAAATATGGTATGTATAAACAATATCGTATCTGTATGTGCTACAACTGGAACCAGCGGTAATGAAGGTAAATTAATCAAGACCAACATTATTCCTTGCATCATATACTGTGTAATTGTTGCTACCGTTGTCGGAATCTTCATGGCATCAGGAATTAACCCAATGCCTGAATTATTAAAGTAAGAGAATCAAAGTCATCTGTCCAAACATTACAGTCGTTTTAAACATATACTTTCTTATTATCATATTATCAGAGGGTGTCGCAAAATCATCAAATCAGAGGATTGAGCGATACCCTTGCTCTCTGTATAAAAATCCGAAAGCTTTCATACCCCCGAACAAGTTATTACATTTGAATAACAAAAGTACAGATCCTTTTCTGTTTAAGGTATAACAAAGGGGCTGCTGCTCCAGTAGATTATCTATCTACTTTTGCAACAGCCCCATTCATTAAACAGGATTCTAAAAACTATCTATATTGCGAGCTCTTCTGCATCATCAATATCTGCATCACATTCATCAACCATATAATCTACAGCTTCCTGTGCAGCATCCATATGTTCTGCATCTCCCATGACTGTCAATTCATTTCTTTTAATGTTCAGCACTTTTCCGCTTTTTTGGATATGCTGATAGGTCTTAGAGATCTCTTCTGCCTCCAAAGAAGTCGGACAGAAAATTCCAACTTTATTTTTTTCTGCATAATCCTTTAACGCTTCCAACTGCTCATATCCTTCTTTTACTTTTCCACCTGTCACATAAATAATCCCAGGTCTTGGATTAATTTTTACAGTTGCCATAGTCGGCGGGGATGGAATAAACACCTGTTTTGTATCACTCTCTGGGTCAATAAAGTATCCAAGTCCTTCATATTCTTTAAATTCTACCATAATAATCACCTTTTCATCTGATTATTTCAATCAGTTCTTTTCATTAAATTCTTCGACTGTCCATGGACGTCTTAAATCGTTTTCAAACATATCTTTGAATTCCTTTTCATTCACTGCATTAAACAGCTGTGCGTACTCTGCTGTTGGATCGTCTTTATCCAATACATTTGCTGCTGTTGACAATGAACAATGCTGACTTCCGCCCCAGTTATGAAGTTCAACATAAACACCTGCAGCTGCAAGTTTACTTGCATAATCATAAGCCTGATCCACACCATTATCATTAGCCATAGCATGAATGAATGTTGGTGGTAATCCTACACATTCTTCTACCGTAGCGCGTCCTGGGAATGCTTCTGCCGGAACATCAACCATATTGTTCATTTTTCCTAAGTATTGACGTGCAGATTGTGCAGCATCAGAGCCACCCCAAAATGCAGAATTTATACTTAATGAGCGATATTGTGGCAACGGACGATCATCAATAATCGGCACCCATACCAGACAACCGCGTGGTGTGATTCCACGTTTTTTCAGTCTGTGACACAGAGCCAATGACAAATGTCCACCAGAACTATTACCATGAATAATAATCTTATTAGCACTAATATTCAGTTCTTTTGTATGCTCTGTAAGGAAATTATATGCAGCTTCACAATCATTCATCGGTTGTGGATACTGAGCGCCCATACAAAGTGTGCGGTAATTAAAGGTTGCTACCGGAACTCCATACTTATCTGCCCAATCTTCAATTGCAGCTGTAAAGCGGAAACATGTTGTAAGTCCTCCGCCTGGAATTATAAGAATGCATGGACTATTTCTCTTATAACGCCATTTCCCTTCTCTTGGATTTGCAACAAGAACTTTTACTTTTGGAGCATCTGGTTCATCAATACAACCTTTTGCTTCATATTCTGTTACACGGCTCCAATCATAATCTGGCAGGTAATCTTTAAATCCATCTTCCGCATGTGCTGCAAATTCCTGTCGTTCTTCAAATGACAGATCATCATTTAAAAGTACTTCTGCATATCCAACAGAATTTCCCATCAGTGCATATGCCTGCTCCAGTTCTGGATGTGCCCATTTAACATCATCACGAATTCTAAATTTTTCAAGTCCCATTTTTTTACCTCCCTGGTTTCTTAATCCCTATTCATAACACATGATACTTTTTCCTTCGGAATTAATTTTCAAAAAAAGTTACTGCAATAACTTTTCTTTCTAATTTAATGTTACCACTTCATTCTATATCTTTCACTCTTCATAAATTCAGAATGTTCAGAATTTGTACACTTCTCTATACTGCACAAAAAGCCCTAATGTTGCAGCATTAGGGCTTTTTAATTAATCTTGAAAGAGAAAAAACATGTGTTACAAATATTTATATTATTAAGTTACAATATTTACCTATAATGAAAATTTTTCGACTGTATCCAACTCCGCATCATACTCATCCAATACATAATCAACTAACTCTTCTGCCTGCTTTGTATGATCATCGTCTGATTTTACTGAAATTTCTTCTGGAACAATATTCAATTTTTTAAAATTACCAACAGCATACTGATATGTTTTTGCCAATTCTTCCACACCCGTTGCCTTTGGGCACAGAAATACGACTTTATTATCTGCACAATATTTCTTTAATTCTTCAAGTTTTTCATAAGATTCGTTAATTGCTCCACCCGTTACATAAATTACTGCTGGTCTTGGATTTGCTTTTACCGTTTGTTTTCCAACCAAAATTACGGTAATTTCTTTTGTATCACTTTCCGGATCTACTGCATAACCCAACTCATCATATTCATAAAAATCTACATTCATACCTGTACCTCTTTTCATTTTTTATGAAATGCCATTACTCACCAAATTTTTCTTTAAACGCAGCTTTATAATCTTCCACAACCCATGGTCTTCTTAAATCATATTTAAAACAATCTTCTATATTGCTATCAAACATTTGTGCAATACGAATAGAGTAATCATTTGGTTCACCACAATTCTTAATGACTGACCATACTCCATTGTTATGATGAGCTCCTCCAAACACATGATATTCAGCAAATGAATGTGCTTTCAAAAGCTTCGTGTAAAATTCAATATTTCCAAAAATATCCGGATCCATTTCACTTTGATACATAAATGTTGGCGGGAATCCAATACAATCCTCTACTGTTGCATGATTAGCAAGTGCCTCTGGTCCTACCCTGTTAGAATCAAAGTTTCTACCTAACCATCGATATAATCCATCATGCTGTTCAACAGAATCCCATACACCACTATAGAAAGAAGATCCATCTTTCTCTCTATCGTCTGTCTGTGCACTAACCGTTACAATTCCTCTTGGACTATATCCATATCTCTTCAAACGGAATGCTAATGCCAATGCAAGGTGTCCGCCTGTACTTGATCCACTCAATACAACTTTGTTTGGATGAATACCAAGCATATCCGCATTGTCATCCATCCATTTATATGCTGCATGTAGGTCATTGATTGCAGCCGGATACTTTGCCTCCCATGAAAGTCGATAAATCGGAACAATACCAATGCATTTATGTTCCTCACAAAGTCGCTCAATCGGATATGCATTAGGATTCAGTGAAACGAGTGCTCCTCCAACCACATAGTAAAGCACACGATTCTTACGTGGTTTTATATTTTTAGGTTTCACTACCCACACTTCCACTGGTGTGTCAGGCTCTTCTTCACACCCTGGCACTTCGTGTTTTTCGATATCGCAGGTATGTTCTGTACTCCACCACTGATCATAATATGCCTGCTGTCTCTTTTTTCCCAACTTAAGTTTTTCTTCATCCGAAACTTCTGGGTTGTACAAAGTTGCCGTCTCAACATTTAAAGCCGGATCTATGTACCAGAAATCTGCTCCATCCGGGTGTCCCCATTTCGAATCTGTAATGTCGGTAATCCTGTTACTTTCCGCAATAAGTTGAGATCCTTTGTCATTCAATTTTTCAAAATTTCTCTGTGACATGCCATTTCCTCCTTACATAACATATTATCTTTTTTCAAGGTCTCTGATTCCTTGTCTTACTGTATGTATATTATAGTTTTATAAAAATATGAAATCATTGTTTTTTAAAACAAAAAAAGAAGAAGATTTTTGTATTTTCTGGCAATTAATTCTTCTTCTTTAATATTCTATATTTTCTGTCATTTATTTTCTAAACTTTGCATTCACTTTGTTGTAAATGCTGATATGCAATAATTGCTAATTGTAATCGAAATCTGGTAAATCATCCAGATTTTTCACCAAAGAGCCTACTACCGCACTCCAAGTTCTTCCTGAAATGACCTTTTTTATCTCTTCAAAAACATTTTTTAATTCTTCATGAACCACACTTCTTCGAATATTATTTGGAAAGGGAACAAATGAAATCATAGTCTCTCCATCTAAAAAAGAAAGTAAGTTTTCGTTTTTCTGTGTCACATAATTTGAAACAATTCCTTCTGCCTGTGTGAACTACCCATTGTCTAAAGCCAATGGGCTTCCTGCTTCGCAGACCTCGTAACCTACTATCTCCACAGGCGTTAATTCGGACAGTCCCTGTCCTATATTGTTATTCCTTTTATGCTATTTGTCTTAATCCTTCTTCCAGTATATTCTTTGCCGCATT
>NZ_ATVU01000055.1:0-8907 GCF_000420885.1 Dorea sp. AGR2135
AAATCTTGAAGCACCTGCGTACTGAAACATCTTAGTTTTCTGTACGTTGTTTGGTATCAGCATTACTTTTATGGCTTTTACCATCTGTTTCCTCCTGTATCAATTCCCGGATAAGTTTCTTAGCTTTGTTCGCTCGTTTTCCTTGTAATTTGCAGCTGAATACTGTGATTATTTGAACCAGATCTTCAACAAGTTCCTGCTGTTCCGATTTTTCAGTATTATCAATAATCTCAATCTCACAATTATAAAGTGAAGCGATATATTCTATCAACTCAAAACCAAATCGCAATAGCCTGTCTTTATATAAAACAACAACCTTTTCAACCTGATTTTGAGAGATTCGTCTGATCAATTCCTGAAGCCCTTTTTTATTATAATTAATCCCAGAACCGATATCGCTTATTATCTCAAACGGCTGCCCTTTTGCCAAAAGATATGTCTTAACATTATCAATCTGTCGTTCCAAATCATCTTTTTGTTTATGGCTGGAAACGCGACAATATCCAATTGTAATGCGATTTTTAGGCTTTACATTTATTACCTGGCTGAGTTGCTCATCGGAATAATATCTATAGCCACTTACTGTAGTATGATGCGGATGAAGTTTTCCATTGGCATCCCAATTTCGTAATGTCTGAGCAGATACGCCTATAATTTTTGAAAATTCATGTATAGAATAATATTTACTCAAAGTATCAACTCCTTTCAATAATATTCCACTCTAACATCTTATAAAACTCAACACCAACTTATACAATTTTATAATTTATATTTAACTGTCAACAACCTCTTTTCCTGTTTATTCCAGTTCTTTCTATTCTATTTTCATTTTACTTCTTTACACGGATCCACGGATTTTTCTCCATGAAATGTTCCAGACGCTCTGGGTTCTGGTCAGAATGTTCGACCTCTCTGGAGTAGCGGTAGGTCAGCTCCACAACTTCTTCCATGGAAAGTGTCTTTTCATTTTCCAGCCATCTGGCGCGCAAGATTTCTTCTATTATATAGACACTGTACACGCACACCTGCATTTTCGCCTGAATACGTCCATCATAAACTGCCCCACAGAAATAAGTAAACACAAAATACACCAGCATTTGTTCCAGCATAATGTCCCAATCCGGCATATGCTCCTGCTTCCACAGTTCAAATTCCTGGAGATTTACAAAGTATCTGAGCTGGTCAATGTCTTCCTCTGACTGTTCCTCTCCACCCTTTTGTGCTGTATTGCCTTTTTGTATTGCATTGTCTTTTTGTATTGCATTGCCTTTTTGTTCTGCATCGCTCTTCACAGAATCCTCATACACACTTGCCAGACCGCCGTAAAGTAATTTGTCTGCGTCCATCAGCACATACAGCCAGTTTTCTTTCAGAAGCTCCAGCCGATACAGATACTGAAATGTTTTCTGTGCGAATTCGAATCGTCCGGTCTCGTCTTTTTCAAATGCTTCCAGACGTTCTTTTGTGTACTTTCTGGCTGTCTCGGACTCGTATTTCTTCGGAATATCCTCACAGGAAAACATTTCCCTGCGGTCTACATGTGCCTGCATATCATGGCTGATCGCCAGTGCCAGCGCCATACGGTGATGAATAGAGAGACTTCTATCCTGAAGCATTTTTAAAATGCTTTCTCTTGCGTCCACCAACTGTGAATAAAAGAACAGGTCGAAGTCGCCATAATCTTCTTCTCCCGGCTTCTCATAACTTAAGAAATGCACCGGATTTTTCTTGCCTAATATGATTCTTGCTGCCTCCGGGCAGGAAAGGGAGAGCGTGATTTCCCTGACTCCCTCGAACTCTTCTATGTGGCGCGGATACATTTTACAAGTCCGGCACAGGCTGTCCGGTCCCGCCATCTGATAAAGCCGGCAGAGATTATTCTGGTTTAAAAATGCACAGCGCTTTTCCGTATCCTGACGGAAGACGCCCTCGCGCCAGTTGACACAGCGGCGCAGCTCGCGGGCGAGATTCTTTTCAATATTATTAAGCCCTGTTGCTGCCTTTGCGTACCGCCGCTTCGACTTCTCATCAATTACAATCTGCCACCCCGCGCAGCAAGTGTCCTCGCAGTCTGCGGCGATACAGGAAAATTCTTTATAATAATCTGGTATGGTACATAACATCAAATATCCTTCTTTCCAAGACGGACATCTTCCATCTCTTTTACAAATGCTTCATCCATATGGTCGAAAAGGTAATTTTTTGTGCCGCCTGTACGCTCCTTAATTTCTTCCTGAATCTGTCTGCGGGTGATTTCTACCTCTTCATAAAATTCTCTGGAAGAAATAAGTGCGCTTCCCTGTCCCTGGGTCACGACCTGCTCCACGCCATCGGAAGTTACGACTGTCACATGGCGTTTTCGTCCGATATGGTGCACGACCTTTTCTATGTACTGATCTGCTGTCTCAGCCTGCTTCGTATAAACAACGTGAATGTTGTGGTATTTCTGAATCTCCAGCGTATCGCCATCCACCTTATATGCATCAAACACAAGGATCACGGTACATTTCTTAAATCCCTGATAGTTGCTTAAGATATCCATTAATTTATTTCTGGCACTCTCCATGTTCACCTTTGCCAGTTCTTTCAGTTCGTCCCACGCGAAAATGACGTTGTACCCATCTACTAAAAGATATTCCGCAACCTTCTCCTGTGGTTTTTCTTCTTTATATTGGGACTGGGCAATGATCGTACGCGGTCCGCTGCCTGGTTTCTTGCGTTCAATCTTTCCGTAAGTCCGCATGAAAATCTCTTCCAATTCCCGGTCTTCCGCGCCAAAATCACGACTTCTGCCTGATTTTGAAGGACTTCCACCGGCAGCACCATTTCTTAATACACCTCTGCCATTGCCGTCAGCTTCTTCGTGCATTTTCCCCGCATCTTTGTCTTTTCTGAGATACTCCTCCAACTTAGAGGAAATGTGCATATGCTCCGGCACTTCCTGCCATGGTACATAATATCCGGCTCCGTGACTGCAAAATATAGAACCGGTCGGATTCTCGTTGTCCGCTTCCGGGTCATAGCCTGCATTTTCCAGAATCTCTTCTGTATTATGGCATGGTGCATAGCCCTGAAATACAAGTGTCAGCCGTCCCCGTCCTCTTGTGTAGCTCACCACTTCTTTCTGGTAATCACGCATACAGGCAACCGGCGCGCTTCCTGTAAGCACACTCTGATCCCCGTCTGTCTCCGGTGGCGCAAATTCACCGTACATACGCTGAACATCCGTCAGTGCACGCCCGATCATTTCTGACGGCACTTCCAGACGGAATTCGTAATATGGCTCTAACAGTACACTTTCCGCCTGCATCAGTCCCTGGCGCACTGCCCGGTAAGTAGACTGTCGAAAGTCACCGCCCTCCGTGTGTTTCAAATGTGCTCTTCCTGCTACCAGTGTGATCTTCATATCAGTAATTGCCGCTCCAAGAAGCACACCTCTATGCTCCCGCTCCAAAAGATGTGTGAGGATCAGCCGCTGCCAGTTCAGATCCAGATCATCCGTACTGCAGTCGGTCGAGAACTCAAGTCCGCTGCCCGGAAGTCCCGGCTCCAGAATCAGATGCACCTCCGCATAATGGCGGAGCGGCTCATAATGCCCTACACCTTCTACGACATTTTTTATTGTTTCCTTATATACAATATTTCCAGTGCCAAATGTCACATCTACTCCGAATCGTTCGCTTACCAGACTTTTCAGAATCTCTGTCTGCACCTCGCCCATAAGCTGAACATGGATTTCGCCCAGTTCTTCATTCCAAATGACCCGAAGCATGGGATCTTCTTCCTCGATCTGACGCATATAGCCGAGCATGGTGTGTGCATCCACCTGATCAGGGAAATAAACCTGATAATTCAGAACTGGTTCTAACATCGGTGTTACTGCCTGTTTACCGGCTTCAATTCCAAGTCCCTCCCCTGGAAATGTATGCTTTAATCCTGTCACAGCACAGATCATGCCTGCTTTCGCCTGTTGTACTGTCTCGAATTTTTCTCCGGAATAAATTCGGATCTGGTCTGCCTTCTCTTCCCACGGCTCAGAGACTTGTCCACCTTTCAGCAAAGATTTAACTTTCAATTCACCGGAAGTAATCTTCATGTGAGTCAGCCGGTTTCCCTGAGGGTCACGGGAAATCTTATAGACACGCGCACCAAACTGCTGAGCATCTCCGCTGTTCTGTAATCTATTATCTGCCTGATCATAATTGGCCGAAACATTATCTCCCACATATTTTCCAATCCCGTCCAGTAATTCCTGTACACCTTGTAATTTCAGCGCAGCACCAAAATAACAAGGGAAAATCTGACGATCTGCAATCATCTGGCTTATGGTATCTATAGAAACTTCTCCCGCTTCCAGATACACTTCCAGTGCACGTTCGTCCCCCGTGGCAATATCTTCCGGATCTTCCATATCCACACAGGAAGCATCCAGTTTTTTCTTCAGCTCTTTTAGAATCAGCGCCTTGTCCGTCCCCGGCTGATCCATTTTATTGACAAATATGAATGTCGGAATCCGGTAGCGCGCAAGCAGATTCCAGAGCGTGCGGGTGTGTCCCTGCACGCCATCAGCTCCGCTGACTACCAAAACCGCATAATCCAGCACCTGGAGCGTCCGCTCCATTTCCGCGGAAAAATCCACATGCCCAGGTGTATCCAGAAGTGTCACCTGGCTGTCACCAAGCTGAAACACTGCCTGCTTGGAAAAAATCGTGATTCCCCGCTGTCGTTCCAGCGCGTAGTTGTCAAGGAACGCATCCCCATGATCTACACGCCCCGGCTTACGGATCTGTCCTGTCAGATAAAGGATTCCTTCTGAAAGCGTTGTCTTTCCAGAATCCACATGTGCCAGAAGTCCCACGCTGATATATCGTTTTGGTTTCGTTTCAGATGTCGTTCCCACCTAAAATCCCTCATTTCTACTAAATCGTTGATTCTTGTTTTAATATAACTCGTTTTAATTCAATCGTCGAGTTAAATTTGAATTAAAAACTTCTATTACTTTATATTCCAATGTTTATCTCAGTCGAGAAGGCTCCCACCTCTTCAGGTGGTGAGTAATAGCAAATTTGTCTCAGTGGGAGTTAGGTCTCCGACTGAGATAAACGCTCCGCGAGGATGCGCAGTGATTCTGATAGGAATATGTCAGCTTCTCTGACCAGAATCACGCGCCAAGTCTCACGGACGTTCGACTTGAAAAATGTTGAACATTTTTTTGCTACACTGGTATCCAATCCATGCACTTAAACTTCCAAAGATAACTCCACTGAGAATGTCTGTCGGATAATGTACATACAGGTACATTCTGGAAAATGCGATTAGAATTGCCAGCGCAAGGGCTGGTTTCCACAGTTTTTTCTCGCCTGCCAGATAAAGGGCTGTCACACTGGCAAACGACGCTGCTGTGTGTCCGGACGGAAAAGAAAAATCTTTCGGTTTTGCAACTAATATCTGTACTGCTGTGTTGACATCGTATGGCCGCACTCTCGCAATCAGATTTTTTAAAATTACATTGCATAAAATCACATCTACAATCAGTGCTGCTGCCATGATCACACCGCTTTTTCTTGTCTTTGGAATCAGAATCATGACTATCGTAAGGATTATCCATATAATTCCCGCGTCTCCCAAATGTGTGATCAACTGCATGATCTTGTCCAGAATTGGCGTATGTAAGCTCTGCAGCCAATTCAATATTTGTATCTCCATAATATATTCTCCTTCCTGCGGCAGCAAAGGGGCAGTCTCAAGGAATGATTTCTTATGTTTTTCTTAAGTCTGCCTCTCATAATATTACTTTAGAATTATATCAATTGAATGTCATTACAATCCCAGCTCTTTTAACAGCTTTGCCTGATACTCAGAATCTGAAGCTGCCTTTGCCAGATCCTTGTTTCTCCCTTGTTCCAATAAATATACAATCAACTTATTAATTCGCGCCTCTCCAACACGTTCGCCTTCTTCTCGTCCTTCTGCGTATGCTTCCTGCCTTTCCATTTCTTTTTCTTCCCACTTCTGCATAAACTTTATCTCCATTTCTTTGCTGCCCTTTAACCTGGTGACACGCCATAGCTTCTCCTTTCTTTTCGCAGATAAATGTCTGTTCAAAAGAAAATGCTATGATTTCTACCTATAGATTAACATATACTTTCAGTATATTCCAGTATATGAAGATAATTTCATATCATTTTTTAACTTCATTTATCTGTCTGCCTCTCATAATTTTGTTTCATATTTCATTCAAGAATGCCTCGGCATTCTTGCTGCGAGGTGCGCGGGGCTGTCGGTAATAACGCTTTTTAGCGCTGACAGCACCAAACAAAAATATCCTGACAGTTACAAGGCTTTCTGGCTCTGCAACTTGTTCAGGATATTTTTATTTTAATAAGTACTTTCTGTTTTTGGCCGCAAAAAATCCTTGTTTGGATTTTTACGGCCGCATTTTTTTCTAGACAGTTTTTCCCTCAAATTTTTTCAGCTTTTATTATAAACCTTTTGTAAAGAGAAAAAAGCATGCAGTAAATCACTACACACTCTCATCATTCATCCCACTTATCTATTCTTATTATCTGTTGTTTTCCTTTTGTCTCAATCACTTATAAAAAGTTGCTCTACAGTCCAGCAGTCCGCCCATGTCATTGATTGCCAAGTCCAGACGCTTAAAGATACCCCCATAGTCCATGCAACGGCTCAGGAAGTGATACCAGCCTGTTTTCCTTGCCTGTAAGACATGTTCCAAGTGCCGACAGCCCATGCCCTTTAATTCCAGTAAAACGCCCATAGAAGCGTCTTTAGAAGCCGTAACGACAATCTATCCATAGCGGTATAATTCCTCATACCCGAACAGTCCGTAATCTTCATGGATAAAGTATTCTATCTTCATAGCCAGCACGTCTTTGATAATCGCCAGTGCGTCCGTCGTAGGGAAGCGGACACGCAGATAATCAACGTTCAGTGTAAAAGGCTGTGTGCATTTGCAGTAGTCGAGATAATGTAGGAGCGTATGCTTCATTTCCTTGCTGGCTCTTGTTTTCCCGTTTTCAATCTCATTCAGGTTTTGCCTGCTGATATGCAGTTCCTTTGCCAGCCTGCTTTGGGAATAACCGCAGGCGTTCCGTTTTGTTTTCAATGCTTCGATAAATTCCATGTCGTTCATGTTCATTCCTCCAATCAAAAAAGGCATACGCCCATAGGAGCATACACCTTGTATTTTGTGCTTCCGATATGCTGTTTTCACCCTGTCGGGTAGAAATGACAGGGTGTGAAGTACAGTAAGTCCTTATAACTTCGTACATCGTTTCATATCGGGACTTTTGTATGTGTTTTGGCTTTTGTTTTTTATAATAGTACCCCCCTGTTAGATAACGGGGGCTTGATAAGGCTCGCTACGCTCGCCCAACCGACGAAGTGAACCGCCCGCTCGCCAGCAAGCTGGCGTGGCGCTATGTCTTACGACCGCCACCGCTGGCGGATCACTCTGTCGGTTCGTTAAATTTGTAGCCTGTTTGTATATAACATTAACCTCTATCTAACTAAAATGGAATGGAACTAACAAATTGAGTATAACAGCAATCACAACAGCACTTAATATCATATACGCTGTCTCCTTAATGGTATTACGTTTTAGAGCCACTAAGCCACAGCAAAAGACTATCACTTCTAAAATTGAATATATATCAAAATAAATCCAGCCATAAATAAATGTAAAATTGAATAAAATAGCAATTATTATTACCGAAAGCATAAAAGATATTTTGCTTTCTCCCTTAGCGTACCAACAAATAAATGCTAAGAATGGAGAAATAGCTGTAAAGCCAACCCAAATCATTGCATAACTTTTCGGAAGAAAGCCTGCGACATAGTTGGAATATATATAATAACTGGAAACCATTCCAACAAAAAATACAAATACATTTAACGACGCTCTAAGTGAAGAACGACTATAAATTGCTATACATAAGGCAATAAGTAACCATACAGCAAAACGACCAAGAAAATTTCTAACATCTAAATATTCAAATATAAACGGCAAAGCATTGCTTGCTGTATTATCTAAAAATTTTGAAAAAGTTCCTAGAACTATTCCAAGACACAGTATAAGTATTGTATTTCTGATTTTTCTGCTAACTGGTATTTCATTTTCTGTACTTCTTGTATTATTCAAAAACTTGTTCATAATA
Source organism: Dorea sp. AGR2135 (assembly GCF_000420885.1). Taxonomy (NCBI): domain Bacteria; kingdom Bacillati; phylum Bacillota; class Clostridia; order Lachnospirales; family Lachnospiraceae; genus Dorea; species Dorea sp. AGR2135. The sequence continues at coordinate 8,178 of NZ_ATVU01000055.1, forward strand.
CACCTCTAAACTCAATTTTCCCTATTAAAGGTTAAAAATCTTGTGCCTTGAAACGTCAGCTTTCCTTTATCTCCTTCTGCAAGTGTTCCGTACTCTGAGCCAGATACAGACATCTCCATTCTGTCGCCACTTTCTACTTGAAAAGTGACATAATAAGTAGTGCTGATTGTTGTATGATAGCCATGTGCTCCTGACATATCTCCTGCATTCGGCTGATTGTGATGTGTGGTATTCTGGCGTTTTGCCACTATTTTTGCCGATACGGTTAAACGAGGAGAATTGTTATTTTTATGCCAAGTAGCAATTCCTTTTATAAAAATGAATATAATCATTATAAAGATTAGTATGAATATTACTGGAAATAGCATTTCTATTATATTAAACATTTTTTCCCTTTCTTACTATAATTTTTAATAGGCGTTTGCGAAACGCCACAAGCCGCATGAATACGGCATTTTTCTGTTATGAAAAACAAATAACCCCTCACTGGATATGGTATAATAGAGTTGACTAAAAACTAAAAACCATCACCCAAGAAAGGAGTTATTCTGATACCTATGATACCATATAAACAGCTTTCTTTGGCAGAAATTTTTACAGATTGCCAAGAAAAACTTGATAATGACAAACCTGCGTTTCTCTCTCTATTAGAAACTCATATCGACATTGATGAAATTATTCCGATTTCCTTTAGAAACCATTTTTATGCATCAACGGGCAGAACCCGTAA
>NZ_ATVU01000056.1:0-7946 GCF_000420885.1 Dorea sp. AGR2135
TGCAAAATATCCATCTGTCCAAAAGGTATGTTCTTTCCAGAATTGTTTTCGTAAATATTGGGGATATCTTTTCCATATATCTTATTATCACACTGTGTCTCTGACATATCTCATACGAAAACTGTTTTATATCATCTGATATCTGCCTCGAAACCAGTAATTTCTTCCTATATTTACAGACAAAAATAATGTGATATTGTAATAGGTATTTGTGTCTGTTTTTAGATTTCCATGTTCCCATGCCATGAGTATACGATAATTTCTGATTTTTGGCTACCTTAACCCACCGTCTAAAGCCAGTGGGATTGCGGTAGCCTTATTTCAATATCTACATAATTTGAACAACCACCATTATATTTTTGAAAAGCATGGTCATTAAAATAGATAGTTTTCTTTGTCTTTGAAGTTTTCACATATCCAATCCATGCCGGGCCATCATCAGAATATCCTGCTTTCGGTTCGATGTACATTAAATCTTTAATCATTTATCATTTCTCCATTTTGCAATTACACAAGTTGGGCTTTATTGAATTATAATCATTGCTCCTACTGCATTATAAATTATATGTAGTATGATTGCTCCCCACAGACAGTTAATCCCCGCCACAAGAAGCTCCTTTGACAGTGTGTTTTTCCAATAGGCGCTAATCATACTCTTATGGTCTGCTAATTATTATTTTTTAATGTTCCAATATATTCACCATTATTATATACAAATGGTCCTGCTTCTCCCTCTTCTCCGAAATACTCTGGTCTACTCGAAAGGATATCGAACAACTCCTCCATATTATACACTTTTGTCGCTTGATACGGCTGTTCAAATGCAATCTTTTCTACAAACAAAAAATAATCGCTGTACTTTATCAGTAGACCTGTGTGTCCTATAAAAATAGCATCGGTATCTGGATCGTATATTGCTATACTTAAAATGGATATCCTATCACTATCTATTTGAAATCCATAATGTTTCCAGCTATCAGAAAATGTTGTTTCTGGATGTTTATCATCTATAATACTCTTCTCTCCGTATAGTGTAGTAAACATGTCTTTATTCTGTCTTATTATTTCATATCTGTCTACATTATCTATTGCTTCCATATCAAACATTAAATACGTGCCGTCGTAATTATCTTCTGTTGATTCTGCGTGAAGCAGTCCATCTAGCAGAAGAAAGGCTGTCATTCTGCAGTCGGTGTCTGAATAATTGTGATTTTTTTCCCAACCATCCATACATTTACCAGTATCTACTTTCATTTTCTTCGGATCTGACCAAGTATCCTTTATATTTGCATTCTTCCCCGCAGAATCCGCGAAATCAGTCACCCATTCCTGAAATACATCTACATGCGAAGCACCTACTGCATTAAGCTCTTTGCAAATCTCTGTAATAGTATTGTTTCCTCCCATATAAGTTGCGATTGGTAGCTTCTGCTTCTTTTCTAATTTTGCACATCCATCCAACATCATGCATAAAAGAATAATAAATGTAGCTACTTTAATTACTTTTTTTGTTTTATTTTGACTTTTCAACATATATACCTTCCTCAAATTGATCAGCTTCAAAAAATGCTCCTATGTCTTTTACCGTCACAATAATTCCATATTATTATGCCTTTTTCTACTACAATATATTTATGGTTAATATCCCTTACAGCCAGTAAGGAATTATCCATCTTGTTGCTTAAGCTGTATAATGATGGAGAAATTGGTATATCGTCCCTTTTCTTGGACCTCGCGTCCGCAATTAAGACTGATAACCAGTTCCTCATTCGCAGCGTTCGTTTTATGCAGGTTGAATCGCCATAGGTGCATTCGCGTCACACCACAGTAGATTGAATGGGCAATGAGTAAAACTGGTATTTATCCATTGCAATAATCTTAAGGAGTGACAATTTATGAACGCAGTAGGTATCGATGTTTCAAAAGGTAAAAGTATGGTTGCTATCATGCGACCATTCGGTGAAATTGTTTCCACCCCCTTTGAAATCAAACACACAACCAGTGACATTAATTCACTTGTAGAACTCATCAACTCTGTTGAAGGTGAGTCACGAATCGTGATGGAACATACAGGACGTTACTACGAAGTCCTTGCCCATCAGCTTTCAGAGGCTAACCTTTTCGTCAGTACCATTAACCCCAAACTTATCAAGGATTTTGATAATGATTCCCTTCGTAAAGTCAAATCTGATAAAGCGGATGCTGTTAAGATCGCCCGATATGTTCTTGACAAATGGCAAAATCTTAAACAGTATAATGTTATGGATGAATTACGCAATCAGCTCAAAACCATGAACCGTCAGTTCGGCTTTTACATGAAACACAAGACGGCTATGAAAAATAATCTTATCGGCATCCTTGACCAAACCTATCCTGGTGTTAATACTTACTTTGACAGTCCTGCACGCAATGACGGCAGCCAGAAATGGGTTGATTTTGCATCTACATACTGGCATGTGGACTGTGTCCGTAAAATGTCCCTGAATGCCTTTATTGACCATTATCAAAACTGGTGCAAACGCAAGAAGTACAACTTCAGTCAGTCAAAAGCTGAAGAAATCTATGGAAAAGCAAAGGAACTTGTTCCTGTACTTCCAAAGGATGCCCTTACAAAGCTTATTATCAAGCAAGCTGTAGACCAGCTTAATAGTGCCTCTACAACTGTTGAATCGCTACGCACTCTCATGAATGAAACTGCATCCAAACTCCCGGAATATCCTGTCGTTATGGCTATGAAAGGTGTTGGAACTTCTCTTGGTCCTCAGTTGATGGCTGAGATCGGAGATGTTTCCCGTTTCACTCACAAAAGTGCTATTACTGCATTTGCCGGTGTAGATCCCGGTGTTAATGAATCTGGAACCTATGAACGAAAAAGTGTTCCTACCTCAAAACGAGGTTCCTCTGATCTTAGAAAGACTTTATTTCAGGTAATGGATGTCCTGTTTAAAACGCATCCTCAAGATGATCCTGTTTATCAGTTCTTAGATAAGAAACGTGCTCAAAACAAGCCTTACTATGTCTATATGACTGCAGGTGCTAACAAGTTTCTAAGAATCTACTACGGACGAGTGAAAGAATATCTTTCATCTCTTCCAGAATCCTAATTATCCACTAATATTTTCAGACCAGCACTGGTGTGGTGGTCTTATTTTGATACCCAATTTTCAACCTGTATAAAATTTTCAATGTTCTTTCAATTTAGCCTTGACTTTTTATTTGCAGGCTTAATTAATTATTTGTATTCTCTTGCAATTTTTTAGAATACATTACTATTTATTCGCTGTAAATAGCATATTAACAAAATTAGAAAAATATTTATTTTTTTAAGATCTCTCTGTTTGAAATAAACTCCCCACTATAAATTTAAACATGGAAAATTGCATAAAATAGCAACGGTTTGTCCAGTATGGGATTTACCATATCTGGTTTTCCTATTTTCTGATGTCCGGAGATAGAAATTTCCTATGACCTGATTGTCCAAAATTGGACTATCTACCCTTAGGCACTTCTCTTCTCCACTTAATCATTTTCTTCTCCTAATGGAACTTCCCGGATAATATATTCGGTATCGCCATAAGAGCCATACTCATTACGCAATCTATGACGTTCCACATATCCATGATGCTCTAATTCCTTAATTGCAGAACGAACAGAATCAATCCCATCTCTGCTCAATGTTGCCAGTCCTTGCATATTGTAATTCCAGTCATCTGGCAAACTTAACATCAGCGATAATAGACCTTTCGCTTTCAATGTCAGATTCTTATTCTTGAAATGGTGATTACTCATTACCGTAAAATTCTTAGTTCTCTCTACACGAAAAATCTGTGCCATGCTCCCCACTTCCTTTCCAGACAGAAAAAGACGCAAGCCATATTCTTATGACTCACGCCTTTCTGCATAACTTACTTTTCTATTCTTCTGTTTCCAATTCCAATCTCTGTAAAATATCTCTTACAATACCTGCATCTTCAATCAGATTAATTCCAAAACATTTTTTACCTGCATCCTTCAAAGACGCACCCACATGATATGCTTTCGTTTTATCAAGAATTAAAAAACGATCATGAAATGCTCTTGTGTACTTCACATCCAGTTTAGGATACTGTGCATTAAAGTTATCTACATCTGTTTGAGATAATTTTGTCCGTTGCTGTGTATAAACTGTCACCGCCACATTTTCTTTCTTTTTGGACAACATATTTAATGTTCCTACATCCACATAGCCATCTACCAGAACAATTTCCATTTCTGCTTTCTGAATCAGTCCTATCAATAAGCTGAATGCATCATATATCTGACCATCAAAAAATATCTTTTGATTAGACTCCTCATGATCTGATATGTACTCAAAAATCTGCTCCAGTTTTTCATCTGTCTTTTTCTGATATTCCAGTTGTTTTAGCTCAACGTTACTAATCCTTTCAAACAAAAGTGCATTGTTGGCTATAAACCGTCGCATTTCTACAAATGCACGCATAATACCTATACTTACATTAATTGCCACCTCGCTATGCAATACACTTGCAAGCATGGATATTCCCTGCTCTGTAAATACATACGGTAATGTACGTCTGCCACCATAACCATTTTCTGTTCCACTGCCATTTGAGGTGCCAAATTGGCATTTCAAGTTTTCATATTCATCTTTTGTAAGCTGAAATCGAAAATCTTCTGGAAATCTGGCAATATTTCTTTTAACGGCTCTGTTTAACGCTCCCGTTTCTACCTGATAAAGCATTGCCAGATCACTATCCACCATGACTTGTTTGTTTCTTACTACATAAATCAGATTTTCAACGTCCGGTGGCATGATTTCAACTATTTGTGTTTCCACTGGTTCCATTTCTCTTACTTTCTGATCCGCCATTCCATTTCCTCTATAACTTGAAATGCCAAACTGGCATTTCAAGTTACTTTACCGCACAATCATTTCTTATGAGTTCCCAAAATCCATGTTCCCATTTTACCCTATTTTTCTCATTCTGCCTACTGCTATTTTTCATACAATAATGAGGTCGCATTCCACGACCTCATCACCTTCATTTAAACATAAATCAATTCCTTGAGAATAATTTCTTCCGCAATCGCTCTGTGCTGATTAGCAGCTCTTACCCAGGCAATCTGATCTTTCTCTTTATCCGGCAATGGTTCTTTTTCTTCTAACTGTTTCAGTATTACCTCTTCCCGTTCTCTGGCTGCCTTGTCCACTTCCAGAAGATGCTCTCCAATGGTGTCCTGTAAAAGCATCACCTGATAGGTTGAATTTCGATAGTTTTTCAGATAATCTCTGCGAAGAAAACCATACTTGCCAAGTTGCTCCATCTGCTCACCGGATTTATAGGTGAGATTCGGGATCAGATATCCATTTACATTTGTATACGTTAATTCCATTTTATTAGCACTCTCCATTTCTCATCATTTTTTGACCACAAATTTACGACATTTACGACAAATCTGACACTGCTTTACAATACCAGACAAAATGGCTGATGCCCAGGAAAGCCTATAAAACAGGCACTTCCGGGATACACAAGGCAGGACAAAAATCGACTTCCATTATCAAGAGGTGAGTGCTGATTTTTTTGTTATTTTTTTGCAAACCCTTTAAAATCAATGGTTTGCAGTATCTTATTTCTTTTGAAATTGTGATTTTTTCTGTTTTGACACCAATTTCTCTTTTTGTGGTGTCAAGCATTTAACACCATACTATCTAGTCTTGCAATCTCATTTTCAATCCTTGTCAGCTCTCCAATATGGTTGTACACTTCCATTGTTACATCTATATGAGCGTGTCCCATAATATATTGAAGAACTTTTACGTCCATACGGCACTCTGCCATTCTGGTACAAACTGTGTGACGCATTACATGTGGATGTGTCAAGTATAGGACAAAAAAAATTTTATTTTTTTCTGCCGAAGACTATCTGACGCTCCCATCAGGTAGTCCCAGCACCTTTATTATCTTCTAATAAGTCATTCTTGTCCTGCTCAAGTTATCTCTGTTCCGAAAAAATATCGTCAAAATTCCATTCGATTTCAATTTCATCTTGACTATGAACACGGATCACCTTGATAATCTCACGCAGCTTCTCTGTATCGAACTTCTGAATTCCCAAGAAATCTTTTAGTTTTATTTTATGAGAAAGTTCATTTTGTTCAAGAAGCTTTTTACTATTCTCCGCATCTTCTATCTTTCGTTTTATTTCCTCCAGCTGCACACTTATCTTTCTAGCTCTCTGCTTATACGAATCACAATCTATACGACCATCTTTGTAATCATCATAGAGTTTCATCTTTTCCGAGGTCAACTGTCGGCTCTGTTTTTGCAATTCTGCGGTATTGATCTCTTTGTAGTCGCATTGCCTGTTGGAAGATACTTTCTTTTCTTTTTCCAACATTGACGCTACATACTGATGGACAAGCCCAAGGATATTCTCCTCCAGCGGTTCCCGTCGGATCACCAGACTTCGACACACAGGATCTCCATTTGTTCGAGCATCTGAGCATTTTAGCAGATGCTCCGTTTCTTTTAGTAAAGAATGCCCACAGTTGGCACACAACAGCAATGCCGGCTGTTTTTTACGTCTTTCCAGAGTAAAATTGGTGCGTGATTCCGCAACACTTCTCTTCTTTTTCGGATGCATTTCATTTGCTTTTTCAAACAATGCCCTGTCTATAATTGCCGTATGATGATTTTCCAGGCGAACCCATTCTGTTTCATCATTCAGAACTGCTTTATGACCGGTATGCATACTGCAACGTGTTTTTCCCCAGATTCTGGTTCCAATATAAATCTCATCCCGGACAATTGCCGCTACTGTCGTAGGGCTCCAGTGTTTCTTTTTGATCGTGTCAAACCTCTGGAACTGCACCTGATCCCCTCTTGATAATTTCTGCTCATCACAAGTGGCAATCGCCTGTCTGTTCAATTCCCTTGTAATATCCGCAAAACTTGTTCCTTCCGCTGCCATCCGAAAAATCATTTTCACGACTTTTGCAGCCTCCGGATCTACTTCCAGCCTTCCATCTTTTCCTTTTTTATAGCCATATCTGGCATTTACCGGAAGGCGTGTACCATTTCTCGTTCTTGTCTGCAATGCTGATGAAATTTTCTTTGACAAATCCAGGCTATACATATTGTATACCAGATTCTGCAATGCTACATTCATTCCACCAGTCATTCCGCTGCTTGCTACACTGTCATAGCTGTCATTAATCGAAATAAATCGAATCTGTAGAAGTGGAAAAATATATTCAATATAAAATCCAACTTCCAAATAGTCTCTTCCAAATCTGGAAAAGTCTTTCACAACTACACAGCCGATTTCTCCGCTTTTCATGTCATCCTGCAGCTGTTGAAATCCCTGCCTTTTAAAATGAGTACCGCTGACACCGTCATCCACATATTCCAGAATATCCGACTCAGCTACACCAAGCTCATCAATTGCAAATGATTTTAACAGAATTCTCTGAGAAGTTACACTGTCGCTCTCTTTTTTGGCTCTGCCATCTACATTGTCATCTTCTGCGGATAAACGGATGTAAACAGCTGTTTTTCTATGATCTGTCATCTTGACTGCGCCTCCTTCTCTTTCTTTAATTTCTGTAAATCTGCAAACTGATCGTCATATACCAGCTTGATCTCATAATCATACTTACCATGGATAATAATTGAATCCACAAAGGCATCTGCCATTTCTTTTGTCAGCTTACGCTTTGACATATAAGTATGTATCACATTTCCCCAGCCTTCTTCAATGTGGTAATCCTGGGAATACCGAACCTGTGCCGCCAATACTGTGTCCAGACGGCTCTTGATATTCTCAATTTCATTGGAATAGATCCGAGAAAACTGTATGTACTCTTCTTCTGTAATCAAACGTTCCGAGTAATCTTCATATAAATCCGACTTACGCTTACTGATTCGGCTTAGTTCCCGTCG
>NZ_ATVU01000057.1:0-7833 GCF_000420885.1 Dorea sp. AGR2135
GGACAGCCAAGTGGGTTTGCTTATCCGGCATCGAAGTTTGCAGTAAACGGATTGACTGTATCATTAGCAAGAGAACTAGGACCTAAAGGTATTCGTGTTAATGCTGTTGCACCTGGGATTACAGAAACTGATATGATGAAGGCCGTGCCAAAGGAAGTTATCGAACCTATGATTGAAAGAATTCCATTGCGTCGTCTTGGACAGCCAGAAGATATTGCCAATGCGTTTGTGTTTCTTGCTTCAGATGAGGCGAGTTACATTACAGGTGTTATATTAAGTGTAGATGGTATGGCAAGAAGTTAAGTTAATGAGGTATGGTGATGTAATCACGGAAAATAAATGAAATTAAGACTATAATAAATCTACAAAAAGAAAAAGATAAGGAGGACTGTAAAATGTCTGCTATTAATATCAATAAAAATAATTTTCAGAACGAAGTACTGAATTCCGATAAACCCGTTCTTTTAGATTTTTGGGCATCTTGGTGTGCACCTTGCCGCATGGTAGTACCTATTGTAGAGGAGATTGCAAGTGAGCGTAGAGATATTAAAGTTGGAAAGATTAATGTAGATGAAGAGCCTGAACTGGCAAATAAGTTCAGTATTATGAGCATTCCAACTTTAGTGGTTATGAAGAATGGGAAGATTGTACAGCAGGTTTCAGGGGCGAGACCTAAGAATGCGATTTTAGAAATGCTTTAGGGAGGTGTGCTAATGGGATTTTTTGATCTCTTTAAACAGTCGAATATTAATCAAGGCATAGAAGAATATAAAAGGACTGATGATGCAGTTCTGCTGGATGTACGTACACCGCAGGAATATCAGGAAGGACATATACCAGAAAGTAAAAATGTGCCGTTGCAGCAACTTGACAATATTGCTTCTGTAGCGAAGAATAAGGATATCCCACTGTTTGTATACTGTTATTCCGGTTCACGAAGCCGCCAGGCAACTGGGATACTGCAACGAATGGGATATTCTAAAGTAAATAATATCGGTGGCATTGCAGATTACTCAGGAAAGGTGGAAAAATAAGATGAAGGTAATAATTGTAGGAGGTGTAGCCGGAGGAGCTACAGCTGCAGCAAGAATACGCAGACTGAATGAACATGCTGAAATTACTGTGTTTGAAAGATCCGGATACATATCCTATGCAAATTGTGGACTTCCATATTATATTGGAGACGTGATCACAGACCCGGAAGAACTTACACTACAGACACCAGAGAGTTTTTTTAAACGCTTCCGTATTAACATGAAAATTCATCATGAAGTTATCTCCATACATCCGGAACGTAAAACGGTTTCAGTGAAAAATTTAGAGAATGGTGAGATATTTGAAGAAAAATATGATAAGCTGATCCTCTCTCCAGGTGCAAAGCCAACACAGCCGAGACTTCCCGGAGTAGGTATTGATAAACTTTTTACACTTCGTACTGTAGAAGACACTTTTCGGATAAAGGAATATATAAATAAGAATCATCCAAAATCGGCTGTATTGGCAGGGGGCGGGTTTATTGGTCTGGAACTGGCAGAAAATTTGAGGGAGCTTGGCATGGATGTTACGATTGTCCAGAGGCCTAAGCAGCTGATGAACCCTTTTGACCCGGATATGGCATCCATGATCCATAATGAAATGAGAAAGCATGGGATAAAACTGGTACTGGGCTATACAGTAGAAGGATTTAAAGAAAAAGACAACGGAGTGGAGGTCCTGTTGAAAGATAATCCATCCCTTCAGGCTGATATGGTAGTTTTGGCAATCGGAGTCACACCAGACACAGTATTAGCAAAAGAAGCCGGCCTGGAACTTGGCATCAAGGAAAGTATTGTAGTGAATGACAGAATGGAAACCTCTGTACCGGATATTTATGCTGCAGGTGATGCAGTTCAGGTAAAACATTATGTTACGGGTAATGATGCGCTGCTTTCTTTGGCAGGACCAGCCAATAAACAGGGCAGAATCATCGCTGATAATATTTGTGGCGGTGATAGTCGTTACCTGGGCAGTCAGGGAAGCTCCGTTATAAAAGTATTTGATATGACAGCAGCCACTACAGGTATCAATGAAACCAATGCCAAAAAGTCAGGACTAGAGGTAGATACAGTAATTCTTTCTCCTATGAGTCATGCCGGTTACTATCCTGGTGGAAAAGTAATGACCATGAAGGTGGTTTTTGAAAAAGAGACCTATCGTTTGCTTGGCGCTCAGATTATTGGATATGAAGGAGTTGATAAACGTATTGATGTGCTGGCAACAGCAATTCATGCAGGGCTGAAGGCAACCCAGCTGAAGGATTTGGATCTCGCATATGCACCGCCTTATTCCTCTGCCAAAGATCCTGTAAATATGGCAGGATTCATGATAGACAATATAGCAAAAGGTACCTTAAAACAATGGCATCTGGAAGATATGGATAAGATTTCTAGAGATAAAAGTGTTGTGTTGCTGGATGTGAGAACTGTAGGTGAATTTAACAGGGGGCATATGGATGGATTCAAAAACATTCCTGTAGATGAACTAAGGGAACGTATCAATGAAATTGAGAAGGGAAAGCCTGTTTACCTGATATGCCAGAGTGGGCTACGCAGTTATATTGCAAGCCGTATTTTGGAAGGAAATGGATATGAAACATACAACTTTTCAGGTGGATTCCGCTTTTATGATGCAGTGGCTAATGACCATGCACTGATTGAAAGATCATATGCATGTGGTATGGATTATTAGAAATAAATAAAATATTTTTATAGTTTGATTGTAGTATAAAAAGATCCCCCATTTATTAGAATGACTTTCATAATTCTGATAAATGGAGGATTCTTTAGAGAAAAAAACGTTTTATGATCTTTGTAGTGTTTCCAGTCTTTTCGAATCAAGGATTGTTATTTTGCCGCGAGAGAGTCTGACGAGTCCTTCGCCTTGAAAGTATCGAAGCATTCGAGTGATAACTTCCCTGTGGGAACCAAGATGGTTTGCGATGGTTTCGTGAGTGATTTTCAGTTCATTTGTTCCTTCAATGGATGTTTCTTCTAAAAGAAATGAAGCAACACGCTTATCCAAACTCTTCCACATAATCTGTTCAATCAGCCACATGACATCAGAAAAACGGGTAGCCATTAACTCATTGGTATAGTTTGCGACAGGAGCAGATTCTTTCATGATGCCCTTATAGATTTCAGCAGGGATGATCCAAAGATCCGTATCTTTTTCTGCTTCAATGGTTACTTCAAATTGAATAGACCGCATGATACATGAGGCGGATAAAAGACACATATCCATATCGAACAGACGGTAAAGTGTAATCTCCCGTCCTTCATCTGAAAGTATGTAAGTTCGAAGCTGCCCGGATTTAACCAGTAATAATCCAGTACAGTCCAGGTTTCCATTGTGAATGATCGTTCCTTTTTTTACATCCCGCGTGATTAAATTGTCTGAAATTAGTTTTTTCTGTGCTGTATTTAAGTCATTCCATAGTGGAAAATAATTTTCGAAGCTCATAGCAGTCATCTCCTTTACGAACATAGTATACTTGCTTTTTTAAGATGCGTCAATTAAATAATTGACATATGCCATAAATAAAAATATACTGACTATAGTACATGACGGTTGTAAATATGAGGGAGGGATAAATAATGCATGGAGATGTCAGTTTTACATTTTTGGACCGAATTGAAGAAGTAGAACTGAATATTGTAGATGGACGATGGCAGTCTGCACTGGCATTGGCATTGACTTTGCCAGATATTTGTGGAGGTATTGCTTTCCCGGAAATTGTTAAACATTATCGAGATGGTCGGGTTATGCTGGATCGGCAAAAAAATCCGACTCGGGATGTGGGAACCCAGTATATCCGTTGGTTTGATGAATATGCAGGGGATCACTTTAAACTATCTCAATCCGATGAAAAGCCATATATTTGCGGAGAACGCTGTTGGCAGCTTCGGTGTGAATATCTTCATCAAAACAAAGGATTTTTAAATGATGAAAATAATATACACTTTCATCTTGGATTGAACTGTGGAATGTCAGTTTGTCAGTTGGACAGTATGAACATACAGGAGAACAGAATCGATATTCGTATAGACATAGAACATTTTTGTCTGAGAATGTGCAAGGCAGCAAAGAGCTACTATGATAAAGTTAATTTGGAAAAAGACTTTAGTCTCTATAACACACCAGTTTTGGATTTTATTCAGGTAACACAAAAAAAGAAAGATGATTCTATTATTGCACTGATTTGTGGCAATGAACACTATGCAAAAGGATTAAAAGAAGCATTGCAGTTTATTTCAGAGCAGATCATGCTGTTTTACACACCGGAAAGCGCTAAAACAAAATTAGGAAAACATAAGCCGGATCTTTGGATTGTTACCGAAGATATGACGAGCCAACCGAATCAGCCATGGCGTGCTGACAGGACAACACCTGTAATTATAATCACAGGAAATCCTGATGCTGTTGAAATTAAAAAGAATTCAGGAAAACTAACTGTTCTTTCTATGCCATTATCAATAGTTGATTTGCGGAAAAACGTCGAAATATATGTGTCGTGAGGAGAAGTTTATGCTGTACATAATACTATTATTTGCATTCATAGTTATATATTTGATGATGCTTATGCGGAGACAGAAAGATAAGATGAGCGAAATTAAAATACAAATGGATCAACTGCAGGCACAACATGATGAATTGCAGAAAGAAAGGGATCAGTTACTAGAACAGATGAATCATCTGGAAGAGCAACGAGAACACTTGCAAATACAAACAGACCAGGCATTTCGGAGGGCTGATGAAATTGAGAAAATTTGCGATGAGATATGGCATCATGCTAATATCATCCACCTTTATTCTTCGTTAGCTGAAGAAGAAAGCAAATCTATAACAATGAAAGAAAAACAAAAAGTAATTATTAGAACAACCGAGGAGATTCTAAACATCATATATAAATATAAAGGTAATGTATAATAAAAATATGTCATTCTAGTTATTAGCGTTCAAGGTAAATTCTTATGTAATAATGTCACAGAAGGATTTACCTTTTTCAGGTACAATAGAGATACAAAATTTGAAAGGGGAACAAAGCATTGGCAAAAAGAGTGGCAAGTGTCGATAAAAAAAGATGTGTTGCCTGCGGAGTATGTGAAAATACTTGTCCGCTGGCAGCGGCCAAAGTTTACCATGGATGTTATGCTGTGGTAGAAGAAACAGTGTGTGTAGGATGTGGAAAATGTGCAAAGTCCTGTCCGGCAGGTTGTATTGAAATGAAAGAGAGGACAGCGATGTGAAGAAAAAGAAACATTGGTATGATTATTTATGGATATGGGCGATCCTTTATTTTGCTCTCGGTTTTTTTAATGTTTTGTTCGCTTGGTTTGGGATGATTGATTTCCTGTTGCCGTTAGGAATAGCAATATTCGGTGAAAATAAATTTTTCTGTAATCATTTGTGTGGACGTGGCCAGCTTTTTAGTAAGCTTGGTGGAGATTTAAAATGCTCAAGAAATAAACCAACCCCGCGATGGATGAGTTCAAAATGGTTCCGATACGGCTTTTTGATATTTTTCCTTACAATGTTTGGAAATATGGTATTTCAGACATATTTAGTTGGTGTCGGAGCATCCTCCTTGCGTGAAGCCATCAAATTATTCTGGACCTTCCGTGTTCCGTGGGGATGGACATACACTGCCGGAACAGTAGCTGATTGGGTGGCACAGTTTAGTTTTGGATTTTATAGTTTGATGCTTACATCTTTGTTGTTAGGGTTGATTGTAATGGTGTTATATAAGCCACGAACCTGGTGTACATTTTGTCCAATGGGAACAATGACGCAGGGTATCTGTAAATTAAAAAATAATGAAAAGAAGTAATACTATAAGGTGATTCATAAAAGGCATATGTCAAAAACATTATTGACATATGCCTTTTATAGGACTATTATATAAGAAAAGCGAGAAAGGAGCAGTTTATGCCGAGACCAGTAAAATGCAGAAAAGTCTGCCATTTCCCCAATGTTTTAGAATTTCTTCCGGCAGATGATACGGAGAAAAAAACACCCATTGTTCTGACAGTAGATGAGTACGAGACAATCCGTCTTTTGGACAAGAAAGGTTATAGTCAGGAGCAGTGTGCAGTATCTATGCAGATCGCAAGAACGACGGTCCAGCGGATTTACGAGATTGCCCGGAAGAAAATAGCAGATGCACTTATTGACGGACATCCGCTCAGAATTGAGGGCGGGGATTTCAGAATTTGTGACGGTCAGAGCGGAAACTGCAGCTTTGGAGGATGTTACAAACAGGAAATTTACAAAAAATATGCAGCAGAAAAAGGAGAAGGTATTATGAGAATAGCAGTAACATATGAAAATGGACAGATTTTCCAGCACTTTGGACACACAGAGACATTTAAGATTTACGATGTAGAGGAAGGAAAAGTAGTACATTCAGAAGTAGTAGATACGAATGGAAGCGGACATGGCGCATTGGCAGGAGTTCTTAATGCATTGAACGCAGATGTTTTGATCTGTGGCGGAATCGGAGGCGGTGCACAGACAGCGTTAGCGGCGGCCGGTATTAAGCTTTTCGGAGGAGTTTCCGGAGATGCGGATAAAGCAGTAGAAGCTTTTATCAATGAAACACTTGATTATAATCCGGATGTTAAGTGTTCTCACCATGAGCATAACCACGGGGAAGGACATACATGTGGCGAGCATGGATGTGGAAGCCACAGCTGCCATTAAGAAGAATAGCAAAAAATAATAGTACGAAAGGATGTGCCAAGGTAATGTAGAAGTTACCGCAGCACATCCTTTTGTGTTATGTGATTCTCATATTGATTATTTCTTACTTGCCGAAAATAATGAATTGAACGTATAATACTCCCATCTTTTTGTAACTGTCAAAGATGAGAGTATACTTAATTTATTGAGAAGAGTCAATTATATAACTGACATATGCTGTAAATAGAAGTAAAAAAAGCGTAATAAAGTAAATCAACTTTTCTGTGATATCATCACGGAAGCAAGCACTTATTTGGGGTATATTAAGTTCAAATAGGAGAAGGAGTTGAAAAATATGACATCTATAAATATAAATAAAGAAAAGTTTGGACAATTAATTCATAAGGAAAAACCGGTTTTGGTTGATTTCTGGGCACCGTGGTGTGGTTATTGCCGTAGAATTGGAGCAGCTTATGAAAAAATAAGTGAAGAATACAGCGATATACTTGTTGCTGGAAAAGTAAATATTGATGAAGAACCGCAGATTGCAGAAGCTGAAAAGATTGAGGTGATTCCTACGCTGGTTTTATATCGAAATGGAAAGGCAGTAGATTCTATTGTTGCACCTGAATCAAAAATAATGATAGAGAATTTTATTAATGAAGCATTGGAAAAATAAAAGGAGGACTGCTGTATGAATGAAAATCATGTTTACGATATGATTATCGTGGGGGGAGGACCTGGAGGGTATACTTCAGCATTATACGCAGCCAGAGCAGGATTTGATACCATTGTTTTAGAAAAATTATCTGCAGGTGGTCAGATGTCATTGACCTGGCAGATTGATAACTATCCTGGTTTTGAAAATGGAATTGACGGATTTTCATTGGCAGAGAAAATGCAAAAACAGGCGGAAAAATTCGGCGCTAAAAGTGAATATGCTGAAGTTTTTAATATGGATTTAACAGGAAAGCTTAAGAGAGTAGAAACTAGTTCGGGAATTTATATTGGGAAAACAGTAGTGATTGCTACTGGAGCAAATCCAAGAGAACTTGGTCTCGCTAAAGAAAAAGAATTGATAGGTCATGGGGTTGCTTATTGTGCCTCCTGTGATGG
>NZ_ATVU01000058.1:0-7741 GCF_000420885.1 Dorea sp. AGR2135
GGGATGGACTGGCCGCTGGTTGATCTGTTGTTCCGCCAGGAGCATAGCAGAGTAGCCAAGCCGGGACGGGATAAACGCTGAAGGCATCTAAGCGTGAAGCCCCCCTCAAGATGAGATATCCCAACGAAAGTTGTAAGACCTCTTGAAGACGACGAGGTAGATAGGACAGAGGTGGAAGTGTGGTAACACATGGAGCTGACTGTTACTAATAGGTCGAGGGCATAACCAAGTAAGGTGGATAGGTAAGATGTTAAAAAGTTTCTTATATGCGATTTTGAAGGTACATGTACCTAATATTCCTCGATAGCTCAGTGGTAGAGCATTCGGCTGTTAACCGAAGGGTCGTAGGTTCGAACCCTACTCGGGGAGCTAAAACCTGTAAGTATAATACTTACAGGTTTTTTTGTATAATCAGGATTGCATTTCCTATTATACAAAACCCTACGTCAAGTTGTTAAAAACTTAGCATAATATTAACGCCTTTAAAGCTTCAAAAAACAACTACATTTATGTTAAAATAATTAAAAGATGCTGGGGCGAGTCCCAAGGTCGTTAAGCGAGTCCCAAGTTCATTAAAATAGTGTTCGAAAAGGTACTTTATTAAAGGATACATATTAATTAATACATATTAAATATAGAAGAAAGGCGTTTATGGGATTACAATTATATCAAAAAAATTTACTGGAAAAACTAAAAGAGTCATTAGGAGCTGTGTTGCCGATCATAGGCATTGTGCTGGTGTTATGCTTTAGCATTGCGCCTATTCCAAACAGCGTCCTGATGACTTTTGTTGTTGGTGCGGTTCTCCTGATCATCGGAATGATGTTCTTTACACTTGGTGCGGAGATGGCGATGACTCCTATGGGAGAACGAATAGGAACGAAACTGACCAATACAAGAAAGATAAGTGTAGTGATAGTGCTGTGTTTTATCCTTGGCTTTATTATTACCATATCAGAACCGGATCTTCAAGTATTGGCTGAACAAGTTCCATCCATTCCCAATTACACGCTGATTATTGCAGTAGCAACAGGAGTTGGAATATTTCTTGTAGCCGCAGTACTTCGAATGTTATTTGGAATTCCACTGGCACATATGCTTTTAATTTTGTACCCGATCATATTCATTTTGGCAAGCATTGTTCCACAAGATTTTCTGACAGTGGCATTTGATTCAGGCGGAGTAACAACAGGACCTATGACAGTACCATTTATTATGGCGTTAGGAATCGGATTTTCAGCAGTTCGAAGTGATAAACACGCGGAAAATGATAGCTTTGGTCTGGTTGCATTGTGTTCAGTCGGACCAATTCTGGCAGTATTGCTGCTTGGCTTACTTTACCACCCAGGGGGAAGTGGATACGAACAGACAATGATTGTGAAGACCGATAATTCAGTAGAAATGTGGCAGCTTTTTCAAGAAGGGCTTCCTTATTATATGAAAGAAATGCTGATCTCTTTACTGCCAATTATTTTATTTTTCTTCATTTTTCAGATTGTATCATTACATCTTCACAAAAAGACATTGGTAAAAATTATTATAGGAATCATTTATACATACATAGGTCTTGTACTTTTCCTGACAGGGGTAAATGTGGGATTTATGCCGGCAGGTAATTATCTGGGTCAAGTGATTGCGGGGCTTTCCTATCCATGGATCATCGTGCCAATCGGTATGCTGATCGGTTACTTTATCGTAAAAGCGGAACCAGCAGTATATGTATTAATGGAACAGGTAGAAGAACTGACTTCCGGAGCCATTTCCGCAAAAGCAATGGGAATGAGTCTGTCCATCGGAGTCGCACTCTCTCTGGGACTGGCAATGGTGCGGGTGCTTACCGGTATTTCAATTTTGTGGTTTCTGCTCCCAGGATACGCAGTAGCCCTTGGATTAACATTTTTCGTGCCCCAAATATTCACAGCAATCGCATTTGACTCAGGAGGCGTAGCATCCGGACCGATGACAGCAACATTTTTACTGCCATTTTCAATGGGAGCATGCGAGGCGCTAGGTGGAAATGTTGTGACAGATGCGTTTGGAGTGGTAGCTATGGTAGCAATGACCCCGCTTATAACAATTCAAATCCTTGGACTGATCTATCAGATTCAGGAACAGATGAAAGAAAAACAGGCAGCAAAAGATTACACAAGTATAAAAGTGTGCATAGAAAATCTAGACAATGTAGACAATCAAGAAATCATTGAGTTGTAAACAGTCGAGTTGTAAACAGGGATAGAGATTTTTACAAGGCGCATATTAGTGAAGATGGAAAATGTTTAAGAAAATTAGAAAGTTCGGAGATAATTTATGAGTAGATTATATATGATGGTGACGATTACAGACCGGAACCGAAAGAAGAAATTTGAAGAATTTTATAAGAAAAATGAGCATATGGTTTTCTTTACAACATTGGGACGTGGAACCGCAAATAGTGAGATGTTGGACTATTTCGGATTGGAAGAATCAGAAAAGGTCGTAATTCTATCGGTGGTAACAGAAGAAACGTGGAAGAAACTAAGGCGGGAAATGATTGTAAAGATGCAGATCGACGTGCCGGGAACCGGAATTGCATTTATCGTGCCACTCAGCAGCATCGGCGGAGAAAAAACATTACATTTCCTGATACAAAGCGAGAAATTTGAACGGGAGGAGGAGTCCACTTTGAAAGAAACAGAATATGAATTATTAGTAGCAATTGCCAATCAGGGGTGCATCGACACCATGATGGACGTGGCGAGAAGTGTAGGAGCCGGAGGTGGAACCGTGATCCATGCGAAAGGAACCGGCATGGAAACAGCAGAAAAATTTCTTGGCGTATCACTGGCGGCAGAAAAAGAAATCATATTGATCGTCACAAGAAAGAAACAGAAAAATGCAATCATGAAAGCCATGATGGAGCAGACAGGACTTGCCAGCAAAGAAAAAACAATTATATTTTCCCTGCCAGTCACAAGCACGGTAGGACTTAGAATGTATATAGATGAAATGGATATGGATGAGGAAGAAAAAGACAGATAATCCGTGCGTAATGATATTCAATTTCCGCTATAATGAGAACAAAAATCAATAAGCCGGCTCAAGTGAGCAATAATTATCAATAAGGAAAAAGAAGTGGAAATGAAAAAACAAATGCGTTACAATTTAGTGAATTCAAAGTGATGATATAGTACTGAACCAAAAAGTACATATCACATATACTAACATCATATAAGAACCTAGAAGTAGAAAGAAAGGCAGGAGACAAAAGATGTCAAACATTTTAAAAGGCTTAAAAAAAGTAGATGGAAAGAAGACAGGAATCTTTGCAGCAGGAGTATTATTCGGAACTGCAGGAATCAAAGTTCTGTCCAGCAAGGACGCTAAAAAATTATACACAAACTGTACAGCAGCAGTTTTAAGAGCAAAAGAGTGCGTGCTTAAGACAGCAGCTACAATTCAGGAAAATGCAGAGGACGTATATGCAGAAGCACAACAGATCAACGAAGACAGAGCAGCAAAAGAAGAGCAGGAGTACGCAGAGGAAGTAGCAGCAGAAGAGGTCGAAGAAGCAGAGGAAGCAGCAGAAGCAGATGAGACAGATTTTGCGGAAGAGACAGCCGAGTAAGACCGCAGATAAGACAGCTAAGTCAGACAGGTAAGTCAGACAGCAAAGTCAGACAGCAGGGTAGTTCAAGGAGAACTAGCAAAAAAATATTGTGATAATTATAAAAATGTAAGGAAAAATCAGGACACCTGTGGTTAAGACTGCAGGTGTTTTGACAAGTTGTAAGAGAATCAACAGCAAGCGAACCACTGCAAGAGAATCAATAGCAAGCGAACCACAGCAAGCGAATCACTGCAAGCGAACCACTGCGAGCGAATCACTGCGAGGTAAGCTGTAAGAGAATCAACAGCAAGCGAACCACTGCAAGCGAACCACTGCGAGGTAAGCAGGGAAGGAAGAAAGCAGGGAAAGAAGGAAAATATACATGAAATTTGTAATCAAGCATGAGATTAAAGGCAGGATCCGTGCCCATGCTGTACAGTACAGAATGACATTTGAGCAGGCAGACCGGATGCAATATTATCTGGAATCCCAGGATATGATTACATCTGCAAAAGTACAGAACCGCACGGGAGATTTTACAATCTGTTACAAAGGCGACAGAGAGAAAGTAATCAAACTGCTTCAAACATTCCGTTATGAGGAAGTTGACATTCCGGAAAATTATGTACAGAATTCCGGACGCGAACTGAATCAGGAATATTGGGATAAGTTAGTTGAAAGTGTAATCTATCATTATGGAAATAAATTATTTTTGCCATATTCGGTCAGAGCATGTATCACAGCAGTAAAATCTATGAAATATCTTTGGAGGGGTGTGCGTACACTGGCAAAAGGTAAGATTGAAGTTCCGGTATTGGATGCGACCGCAATCGGAGTATCTATGTTCCGCGGAGATATCGCAACTGCAGGATCCGTCATGTTCCTGCTTGGAATCGGCGTAATACTGGAAGAGTGGACACACAAGAAATCCGTTGGTGACCTGGCAAGAAGCATGTCACTGAATATCAGCAAAGTATGGCTTGTCAGCGACGGTCAGGAAGTATTAGTACCATTTTCAACTGTAAAGAGCGGTGATATGGTACGCATCCACATGGGAAATGTAATTCCATTTGACGGAACAGTTGTGGAAGGCGAGGCAATGGTCAACCAGGCGTCTTTGACTGGAGAGTCTGTGGCAGTACGCAAGATAGAAAATGGAGAAGTGTATGCCGGAACGGTTGTGGAAGAAGGCGAGCTTACGATACGTGTAAGAGAGGCAAATGGATCAAGTAAATTTGAGAAGATCGTGACGATGATCGAAGAATCCGAGAAACTCAAATCCGGACTGGAAAGCAAGGCAGAACATTTGGCGGATAAACTCGTTCCATACACATTGGCAGGAACAGGTCTTACCTATCTTCTTACAAGAAATGTAACAAAAGCACTGGCTGTATTGATGGTAGATTTTTCATGCGCATTGAAACTGGCCATGCCGATTTCCGTATTGTCCGCAATCCGTGAGGCAAGCAGCTACAACGTCACAGTCAAAGGCGGAAAATATCTGGAAGCAATGGCAGAAGCAGACACCATCGTATTTGACAAGACAGGAACACTGACAAAAGCACAGCCGACAGTCGTAGATGTCGTACCATTCTGCGATAAGACACCAGACGAATTGCTGAGAATCGGCGCCTGCCTGGAAGAACATTTTCCACACTCCATGGCAAAAGCAGTTGTAAATGCAGCACAGGACAAAGGGCTTATCCATGAAGAGTTCCACTCAAAAGTAGAGTACATCGTGGCACACGGCATTTCCTCAAAAATCAATGACCAAAAAGTCGTCGTTGGAAGCTATCATTTCGTATTCGAAGATGAAGAGAGCCAGATTCCAGAAGGAATGGAAGAAAAATTCCAAGAACTGCCATCCGAATACTCACATTTGTACATGGCAATCGAAGGAAAACTGGCAGCAGTCATCTGCATCGAAGATCCGCTGAGAGCAGAAGCACCACAGATCATCAAAAATCTGAAGGCAGCAGGCATCAGCAAAGTAGTCATGATGACCGGAGACAGCGACCGCACCGCAAAAGCAATCGCCAAACGAGTAGGCGTGGACGTATATTACTCGGAAGTATTGCCGGAAGACAAGGCAAACTTCGTAGAGCAGGAAAAAGCCGCCGGACGAAAAGTCATCATGATCGGAGACGGAATCAACGATTCACCGGCACTATCCGCAGCAGACATCGGAATCGCAATCAGCGACGGCGCAGAGATCGCCCGCGAAATCGCAGACGTGACCATGAGCGGCGACGACTTGAGCGAGATCGTAACATTGAAGCTGATCAGTAATAAATTAATGAAACGAATTCACAAAAATTACCGCAACATCGTAGGATTCAACACCGCCCTCATCATACTCGGCGTCACCGGAATCCTCCAGCCAACCGTATCAGCACTACTTCATAACACATCAACCCTGTACATCAGCCTGAAAAGCATGGAGAATCTGCTGGAAGAAGAAACAGAAGCGAGAGAATAAGAAGCGAGGAATAAGAGAATCAAGAATGCCCCAGCATTCTTGATTCAAGATGTGCGTCATGCGTTGCATGACGCACATCTGATATATATAGGAAGAAAAACATATGTAAGAAAACATAAGAAGATATGGCGGATTAGTTGAATTTTGCAATTGAAGTGTTATAATAAAAAATATTAGTGAAAAGAGGTGGAAGGTTATGATATTAGTAGATAAAAATATAAAAAATCGTCATGATGAGATATTTTGCGGAAATTGTTATGATGAAAAATATGTTAATGCAGTATCCTATGATCTTCATATTAGTGGAATAGTTGAAAATAACAATATAGTTCCGTCCTATGTATTAAGACCGGGTGAAGTTGTATTTATTAAAACAGTAGAAGAAATACATATGCCGAACGACTTAATAGGAAGAATTGGTGAAAAAAATTCACGAATGCGTCAGGGGTTATATGTAGCAGGTCCACACTATTATCCAGGGCATAAAACATACCTTTATTTAAGAGTACAGAATATATCTTCAGGAACTATAAAGATTAAAGAAAACGATTCAATTGCACAGATATTTTTTGAAGAATTATGCGAAGTACCTGAAAAAACATATGCCCAACAGTCCAATGCCTCATTCAATAATGAATACGAATATTTAGGATTAGCTAAATACAAAGATGAGTACGAAGAGAGAATGAATAATTTAAAAGATGCTGGTCAGAATTTAGATGAAAAAATTAATCATATCTATGCAAATATTTTAACATTGATGGGAATATTCGTATCAGTGTTCTCATTAATAATGGTTAATTTTACGAACATTACACAAAATAATATAAATGGAAAATACATAGCAACCGTGAACATTTCATTAGGAATTGTTATTTCACTATTTTTAGGATTGATTCTACTTTTAGTAAATCATAAAGAAATAAATAAGTCGGCATTCTCTTTGTATATCGCAGGAATATTAGTATTAATTGGATTATTGGCTTGGATTATATAAAAAGCATACGAAGAAAGCGCAAATCAAGAAAAAGATTTGCGCTTTCTTCGTATGTAAAAAGTGCGTAAAAAACAAATTGTACAAAAACATTCCACAATTCCAAAAAGGGACAGGTTAGAAAAACCGGAACCCCCCACAAAAACGGAAAAGTAAAAAAATACACAATTCAAAAGGGACAGGTAGAAGTCTGTTTGGGGACGGGGTTTTTTCAAAAAAACCCCGTCCCCAAACAGAAATTGACAGCTTTTGTCTATTGCAAATATTGTCAAAACATGGTAGCCTTAATTAGTAATAAAAGGTAGTCAAGAAATAGGACTAACTAAATACTATTTTTGGTAACAGTTCAGCCTTCCGACTGACCCAACACCCCTACCCCGGCTAAAAAATAGCCGGGGTTCCAACAAAAAGTTTCTTTAAATTTTCTATTAATCCGAGATTTCTTCTTTTTAACGTTTCTACAATAGTGAGAATCGAACAATACATTTCGTTTCCACTTTCTTTTCTAAAACCACCAGACATCTTCTGCCGATTTTTCACTTTTCGCAAATCCCTTTCGCTCATATTATTGTCAAAAGGGACTGAAAAATCGTACATAAATAAAAGATGATTAGACTTGTAGTTTTCCAATCGGTTTAACAAGGTCTTTTCATCACTTTTTGCATACTCATGCGAAGTTTTT
>NZ_ATVU01000059.1:0-7307 GCF_000420885.1 Dorea sp. AGR2135
TCTTTCTCAACCTTGATTTTCTATATATCTTTTCAGCATTTCTTCCGATACCTTTCCTACACTACATGCAAAATATCCATCTGTCCAAAAGGTATGTTCTTTCCAAAATTGTTTTCGTAAATATTGGGGATATCTTTTCCATATATGGTATGTTGTATAGCTCTTCATCAGGTTTACAATCTTACTAATAGACATTGTTGGTCCTGTCTCTATCATGTAATGAATATGGTCTTTATCCGTTTCCATATATCTGATAATAACACTGTTCCTTTGACATATCTCATATGAATACTGCTTTATATCATCTGATATCTGTCTCGAAGCCAGTTTACGCTTCCATCTTCATTCATAAAATTATTAAGATATGTGTCATAGACAGCACCTGCCACGTTGGTTGTAGAAAGATCCATCAGACTGTCCTTCAGAGGACTTGCATCGTGAAGCGAAAAACGACAGCAAGTTATAATATCCGGCAATCCACCGTTTTCCTTAAGAAACTTGTAGAAATCCAGGTCATTATTGCCTACTACAAATTCAACATTGATATTCGGAAGCTGTTCCATTTTTTCTTTTTCAATATGCTCTCCCTTGTGAAATTGTTTTCCACTAATTCATGAATTATCTTTACTAATAGTTTCGTATTAACAGATTATATAAAAAACACCATCTAAAATAGACAGTGTACATTCTTTTTTTACAACTGGCTACCATTTTACAGGTCCTATAGCTTTGCGTCGCAGACTTTCGTCTGTTTTGCCCAAAATATTATTTTAATTATAGCACTTCTTATTTTCTCATGTCCATATTTTTCTATGTTAGAGTATAAAAAAAAGAACACACAATGTGAATTCTCTTTCCAAGTAGCGGGAACTGGATTTGAACCAGCGACACCGCGGGTATGAACCGCGTGCTCTAGCCAACTGAGCTATCCCGCCATATTTATATTCGCTGCTCTCTTGAACCAGCCTACTAAGTTTACAATAAGATTCTACTTTCGTCAACATATTTTTTAAAATTTTTCAATTTTTTCTACATTTGCAAAAATTCCATCTTTTATTCCGTCCCTCGCATCAGTAAATACCGGTGTTCCAATAGATAATCAAAAGAAAAAGTGAGTCTGTGCGTGGAATCCGTTTTTACCTCGTAGATATATTTTCCCGAACTCCTGCACATTCTCACCGAGTATATTCACTCCTCTTCCTGATCAGGCGTTTAAAATATTCATGAATTCTTCTCCTGTAATCGTTTCTTTCTCATACAGATACCTTGCCAGATCGTCCAGTTTTTCTCTGTTCTCCATCAATATTCCAGCTGCTTTTTCGTGTTCACTTCGAACAACTTCCACAACCTTCTCATCAATCTTTGTCTGCGTCTCTGCCGAACAGGTCAGGGAAGAATCTCCGCCCAGATACTGATTCGTCTGCACTTCCATTGCAACCATATCAAAATCACACGTCATTCCATATCTTGTGATCATAGCCCTTGCAAGCTTGGTTGCCTGTTCAATATCATTGGAAGCTCCCGTCGTGACTGAACCAAACACAATTTCTTCCGCTGCCCTTCCTCCTGTAAGAGTCGCGATTTTATTCAGGATTTCTTCTTTTGTCATCAGATAATGATTGCCTTCCTCGACCTGCATCGTATAGCCAAGAGCCCCCGACGTTCTGGGAACAATGGTAATCTTCTGTACCGGAGCTGAATTAGTCTGTTTTGCAGCCACAAGCGCATGCCCGATTTCATGATATGCCACAATACGCTTTTCTTTATCTGTCAGGATCGCATTTTTCTTCTGATATCCGGCGATAACAACCTCAATACTCTCCTCCAGATCTTCCTGCGTTACAAATTTACGGTTGTCACGAACTGCACGAAGTGCTGCTTCATTTACAATATTAGCAAGTTCCGCTCCAGAAGCTCCGGAAGCCATACGTGCCACTTTATTATAATCTACATTATCACCAACTTTTATTTTTTTTGCATGAACCTTCAGGATATCTTCTCTTCCTTTCAGATCAGGAAGTTCTACCGGCACACGTCTGTCGAACCGTCCCGGTCTTAAAAGAGCCGGATCCAGGGATTCTGGACGGTTCGTTGCCGCAAGAATGATCACGCCCGTGTTGTCTTCAAATCCATCCATCTCTGTCAGCAACTGATTCAAGGTCTGCTCACGTTCATCATTTCCACCTATCTGTCCATCCCGCTTCTTACCGATTGCATCTATCTCATCAATAAACACAATACATGGTGCTTTTTCTTTTGCCTGTTGGAACAGATCACGCACCTTTGATGCACCCATACCAACGAACATCTCTACAAATTCAGAACCGGACATGGAGAAAAATGGAACATTTGCCTCACCGGCAACTGCTTTTGCAAGCATCGTCTTACCTGTTCCCGGAGGTCCTACAAGAAGAATTCCTTTCGGCATCGATGCTCCGATTTCTTTATATCTGGCCGGGTTATGAAGATATTCTACAATCTCGCTTAAATTCTCTTTCGCCTCATCTTCACCTGCAACATCACGGAAACGGATTCCCTCGGATGATTTCACATAAATCTTCGCACTGCTTTTTCCCATTCCGAAAGACATGGCATTTTCCCCACCAGCCCGCTTCATCAATTTTCTGGACATGTATTCTCCCAATGCCACAAAAAACAAGATTGGAAGCACCCAGGATAAAATATTAACCAGGATCGGAGATGACTGATCAATTTCTTCTCCGTAAAAAGAAACATCCGCTTCATATAATCGTTTCGTCAGATCCGGATCATTGACCATCGCCGTTTTGTAAATAGTCTTCCCGTCTTTTCCTGTAAATAAGATCGTATTATCCTGTTGCTGCAATTCTACTTTTTTTATCTCCTTTTTCTCGGTCATAGAGATAAATGTTCCATAATCTACATCTTTGATCTGCTTTTCCTTTATGTAAGGCATCGCAATAATGTTAAATAATATCAGGATAATCAGCACAATCGTATAATAAAACATCAACGGTTTTTTCGGCCGTTTCACTTGTTCCATAATCATTCCTCCATTCTGTCAATATCGAATTCAATTTTCTTTTATATGGTAACAGTTTTTGTCTGATTATTCCAGTTTTATATTATGAAAATTGTATGAATTTCGTAAAATAAAAATATTAAAGTACAATCTTCCGATTATAATTCCTTCGGTTTCGGCCACTTCTGAGTACCGGCTTTTAAGAACTGTGATTTATCTATAAACTTCAGTCTCCTTTTCAAGAACCAGACAGATGCCAGGAAATAAAAAGCAACTCCGCCTAGTATATTTATCCAATAACCCAGATACATACCCAGCAGCGTTATACCGATCAACACTGCTGCGATCAATGCAGGTACCGGATGGATTGGTGCAACATATCCACGCTCAATCGTTCCAAGGGGATACATTTTCCGGAACCGGAACATCATGATCACTGTCAGCACATATACTATCAACGCTGAAAATATAGAAAATGTAACAACCTGATCCAACATTCCTGTAAATGCAAATGCCATAGATATCGGCAGTAAAAATACAGTTGCCCGGTACGGTGTCTTATATTTCGGATGTGTCTTTGCAAATATAGGCGGGATCAGCCCATCTCTGGACATTGCAAACCAAGCTCTGCTTGCATCGTTAATGCAGCCATTTGCTGAAGCCAGACACGCCATGATCGTACCAACAAACAATGCAATGATAACATATAATTTTCCAGTTGCCAATGCCGCGTCATACAACGGATATGCAGACTCACCAAGCTTTTCTGCCGGGACAAGACCTGAGCACACAAACCATGTTGTAGTAGCACCAATCAGCAGCACAGACAAACCTATCATAGTTCCCAGTGGCAGAGCTCTGCTGGTAGACCTGCATTCTTCTGCCGCCAGTGCTCCTCCTTCGATTCCCAGAAAAAACCAGACTGCAAACTGCATGGCTGCAATAATTCCAAGATAACCATATGGAAGTCCATCTGTCATTTTTTTCAAATTAATCAAAGTCATCTGTGGATCATAAAAACTTGTTGAAAACAATAAAATAAATATCGTCACAAATGCAACTGCCGTAATCACAAAATTCAGGGTCAAGGTTGCATAGACACCACGGTAATTCATATATGTCAGCACAAGCAGACTTAATATGATAAACGGCAGCGCTTTCACATTCGGGTTCAATGATTCAAGTATCTGTCCGACGACCAGAACATCGGCTGCTTCCAGCATTGCATATTCCAGCACAAGCATCAGCCCTACGTTAAATGCAGCTAAAGGTCCAAGCATATATTTCGCCATTGTATACTGTCCGCCTGCCTCCGGCATGACAGAACCCATCTCCGTATTCATCATCACAATCATGACATAAAGCATGGCTACCGTCCAAAGTGCAATAACAGAACCAATCGATCCTCCTTTTGCGACCGTAAAATTCCATCCCATGAACTCTCCAACAAGTACAATTCCTACTCCAAGAGCCCAGATATGCATTGGTCCAAGAACTTTCGAAAGTCCCTGACTCTTTTCATTTGTCTTTTCTTTCTCCATAAGTATGCCTCTTAGTCTTTCTTTTCAAGCTTTTTCTCTTCTCTGTTCCTTTTTTCCACTTTTATCAGATCACTCAAAATCAAATAAAGAAATACTGCACATAATACCCATGCTGCAATATTTATAATTGTCCATATGCTCATACCTGTTCCTGCTCCTTTTCGCTATATTCCAGTTCAATAATTTCCTTTAAATCTTTTTTGCTTCTTTTCACAAGAAATGTTACATATGCTGCCAGCGCAACTACAACCGGCACCAGTGTAGATGCCTGGATCACATATGCTTTTCCTGCCTCCTTGACACCTGCAAGATTTTGAAAAAGCATCGTCACAAGCAAAACCACAAAGCATAGGATCATTACGAAAAACACATCTATCACTTGCATTATTTTTTCTTTTTTCGTCTCTTTTTTATTTTCCATCTTCTGCCACTCCTGCTACGCATCTTTCTTCTGCAATTTCAAATTTTCAAGATCCTCTTTATAAATCACATCTTTGTTTCTTTTTAAGTGTCTGTAAACTGCAAAAAGTCCGAGGGACAATGCACTTCCAGTCACCAACGCAATACAAATCATAATTGTTCTTGTAGTCGAATCTCCCGCTACCTGTAAAGCCTGTCGTAATATCGTACTTAAAATACACCACATAAATATTGCAAACCCTGCCAGAAGAATGCAATCCCTGTGGTAGACTTTCTGGATTTCCGCCTCAGACACTTCCATTTTTGATCCCATTTTTTCATCCTTTCTGTATAAAATTTCCCGCACGCTTTTCAATGTTATCATGATAACATTAGTCGTTTATATTATACTCTTTTTTGCATAAAATTCAATTACTTTTTTAATAAGTGGAAAATCTTTTGAACATAAAGTACTGATTCTGCCGGAGACTTTTGCATAACAGGAAATAAAATTCCTGTTATGCAAAAAGAAAGCCCCGTAAATCCGGGACTTTCCAAATATTTTAGTGTTTTTTATACAATTCCCTGAGCTGTCATAGCATCTACAACTTTCTCAAATCCTGCAATGTTAGCTCCTGCTACGTAGTTACCTTCCATATCGTAACGTTTTGCAGCATCTACCATGTTGTGGCAGATATTTACCATGATGTTCTTCAGTTTTGCATCAACCTCCTCGAATGTCCAGCTAAGTCTCTCACTGTTCTGTGACATCTCAAGAGCAGATGTAGCAACACCACCGGCATTCGCTGCTTTTCCAGGTGCAAAGATTACACCGTTCTCCTGCAGATACTCAGTTGCCTCGTATGTAGTAGGCATGTTAGCACCCTCGCATACAGCTACACAACCGTTTGCTACTAACTGTTTTGCATCCTCTAAGTGAAGCTCGTTCTGTGTTGCACATGGAAGAGCCAAATCTACCTTTACAGACCATACGCCACGTCCCTCATGATACTCTGAGTTCGGACGATAGTTCTTGTACTCTGTCAGTCTTGCGCGTTTTACTTCTTTAATTTCTTTCAGAGCTGCAACATCAATTCCTTCTGGATCATATACCCAGCCTGTAGAATCGCTGACTGTAACAACCTTAGCTCCAAGCTCCTGAGCCTTCTGTGTTGCGTAGATTGCAACATTACCGGAACCGGATACTGCAACTGTCATACCCTTGATATCTTTTCCGTTGAGTTTCAGAAGTTCCTCTGTCAGATACAGAAGTCCATAACCTGTGGCTTCTGTTCTTGCTAAAGATCCACCGTAACTTAATCCTTTACCTGTAAGTACACCTTCGTATACTCCGCGGATTCTCTTGTACTGACCAAACATATATCCAATCTCTCTTGCGCCTGTTCCGATATCTCCGGCCGGAACGTCAGTGTCAGCACCGATATATTTGCAAAGTTCTGTCATAAAGCTCTGGCAGAATGCCATAACTTCTCTGTCGGATTTTCCCTTAGGGTCGAAATCAGAACCACCTTTTCCTCCTCCGATTGGAAGACCTGTCAGTGAGTTCTTGAATACCTGCTCAAATCCAAGGAATTTGATGATTCCAAGGTTTACGGAAGGATGAAGGCGTAAGCCTCCTTTGTATGGTCCGATTGAACTGTTGAACTGTACACGGTAACCTGTATTTACCTGAACCTGTCCATTATCGTCTACCCATGGAACACGGAATTTGATCTGTCTCTCAGGCTCAACCAG
Source organism: Dorea sp. AGR2135 (assembly GCF_000420885.1). NCBI lineage: Bacteria > Bacillati > Bacillota > Clostridia > Lachnospirales > Lachnospiraceae > Dorea > Dorea sp. AGR2135. The sequence goes on from NZ_ATVU01000059.1 coordinate 6,697, forward strand.
TCTCTCAAGCAAAGCGTCTTTTCTGAATTTCTCCTCGTTTGCTTCGATTACCACTCTCAATGATTCCAATACTTCTTTTACTGCCTGGTGGAATTCTGGCTCAGCAGGGTTCTTTGCCACTACTTTTTCCAGTACTTCATCAACATATGACATACCTTTGTACCTCCTGAAAAAATGTTATTATGAAATTTAAAGCGCCATATTTCTTGATTTATTTGCATTCATTATTCAAAAAAAGAAGGACGGCAAAACCGTTCTTCTCCTTCGACGCTTTTGTCCTTTAATATTGTAAAGTATTTTACTTTATAACACAAGATTTTTTTGCAAAAAAATGTTATTTTTAGTAACAGTTCAGCCTTCCGACTGACCCAACACCCCTACCCCGGCTAAAAAATAGCCGGGGTTCCAACAAAAAGTTTCTTTAAATTTTCTATTAATCCGAGATTTCTTCTTTTTAACGTTTCTACAATAGTGAGAATCGAACAATACATTTCGTTTCCACTTTCTTTTCTAAAACCACCAGACATCTTCTGCCGATTTTTCACTTTTCGCAAATCCCTTTCGCTCATATTATTGTCAAAAGGGACTGAAAAATCGTACATAAATAAAAG
>NZ_ATVU01000060.1:0-7287 GCF_000420885.1 Dorea sp. AGR2135
GATAGCACCTATAAAATTCGAACTGTCGTAGAGCGGGACATCAATCATATCAAAGCAAACCTCTGCCTAGCAGGTCGTCGTACACAAAACGAAAACACGTTGCACGCCGATTTAATACTTGCAGGCATTACGCAACTGATAACCGTAGTGCTTGCAGATAAAATTAAACATCATGAATATATTCGCAGTCTGAAACCTCTTATTGCATAGGACTTACCAACTTCATAGCTAGATGAGGCTTATTTGTTGTGCCCAAAATCAAGTGTTTTTTATTTTCTGCATTAAAATATCTGTAAGATAGAACGTTTATCTCTTTTACGCAAGTTTTAGGAATGTGTTTCGCAATTACCTAAGTTCATTATTTATCATACACTTTTTCAGGTATCCATGCTCCACTTCCATCTACATACCAATCTCCTATCCATGCATCTGCAGCCATTTCTCCATTTTCATTAAAATAATAACAATTTGTTCCTACCCAGTACCAACAATTGTTTACCCTTGCTCCGGAATCATCCATATAATACCAACTGCCATCTATATACTGCCAACCTGTTAACATTATTCCTGCAGAATTCATATAATACAATGATCCATTTATAGTTTGCCAACCTGTTTCTAATATTCCTTTTTCATTATAATAATGCCATGCATTATCAAAATATTTCCAACCTGTTATACTGCGTCCGTTTTCATCAAACCAATATGTTTCTCCATCTATTTCTTCTGTTCCTGATATTATTTTATTATATTTTGTGTCTATCCCTGTTTTTGAAAACTCTGCAACTATTGCTGCTGAATCTGTCATCGTAGAATAAACTTCTGTCCCTGACAAGCATTGTTTCATTCGATCATTAAAAAAGCTCTGAGGTCCAGTAATAACAACAGTTTTAGGATTTAATGATGTTAAAAAATATGTTGTATTATTATAATCCACCCCGTGATGCACCATTTTCATCAAATCTATCTGTATCTTTTTCCCCAAATTAGGTTGCGATTCATCCTCAATATTTTCCTCTACTTGTCGCTCATCTGGTACAAACACATTATATTCTTCATAATTGGAAGACATGTTATATTCAAAATCATAATTCTTTTTTTCAATTTTTTTTGCTTCCTTTTCTTTTAGACCTTCATCATTCCATAACTCTTCAACTAATTGATCTGCCACCTCTTTTGTATCTCCATTTTTCGGGTCTATATCCGATGTTAAAAGAGCGTTTTTCCCGTATGCATTTACTTTTACAACCAATGCATTATCATTTTCATCAAGATCTAAATCTGTAATTATTTTTACATTATTATCATTTGCCGCTTTTATTAAACAATCATACACATACTGATTATCCCAAAGATAATTTTCATTTGCCTGTAGATAATAATATGGATCCTGTGCATCTTTTCCATGAGAATCTAACATATAAGAATCATCATACCGGTCTATATATAATCTATCAACCGGAAAATAATTCATTATCTCATCCCCACTACCTATATGATCACTATGTGAATGTGTGGCAATATAAAAATCTAATTTTTTTACCCCCATAGTTCTTAAATAATGAATCACTTACTGCTCATAACCTTCATTTATAGTAATTCCTTCTCTTAATGGATATTGTTCACTATTTGGATAGTCCCAGTCCTCTCTTGAATCTACCATCCCAAAATGCCCATCGCTCTCTAATAAAATAGCATCAGTAACTCCATTCAACGAAATAAAATGGATTTTAAGTCCCTGTTTTTTCCTCTGCCTCCGTTCTTACTCCAAAACAAAATAACACTACAATGCAAAACATCATTATAAACATACTATACTTTATGCTTTTTTTCATTTCACATCCTCACTTTTCCAATTTATAGTTAAATATTAGTACTCAATTATATACTATACCACATATACGCAATTTTACCAGCTTTTCACCAGTTTTTATTAATTGATTAATTTTTGGATTAATTTTTTCTTTGACTTTTTTCTTTACAATATATATAATGTTGTTCATAGATTTAAAAGGAGGTTAGTACATGAACATTCAAGAGTGTGATATTTTGAACAACATCATATCTTTTCCTTATACAAACCAGAGAAGACTTTCTGAAACATCTGGCCATTCTCTCGGAGTTGTTAATCGATCTATTAAAAATTTACTCCAGGAAGGGTATATAAATGAAGAAATACAGCCAACCAAAAAGGCTTTGGATATGCTACACGCATCCGCACCTAAAAACGCAATTATTCTAGCAGCCGGTTTTGGAATGCGTATGGTTCCAATCAATACAGAAGTTCCCAAAGGGCTCTTAGAAGTACATGGAGAGCCATTAATTGAACGTCTCATCAAACAACTCCATGAAGTGAATATTCACAATATCTATGTTGTTGTAGGTTTTATGAAAGAACAATACGAATACTTGATAGATGAATATAATGTAGAGTTAGTTGTAAATTCAGAATATGCCTCGAAGAACAATCTTCATTCTTTGAAACTGGCATCTGATTTTTTATCCAATTCATATATTGTTCCTTGTGATATTTGGTGCGATCAGAATCCATTTTCCAAGCATGAACTTTATTCCTGGTATATGGTCAGTGACTTAATTGACAACGAAAGTTCAGTACGCATCAACCGCAAGATGGAATTGACAACCGTTTCCCCTTCTTCTGGTGGAAACTCCATGATTGGTATCAGTTACTTGCTCAAAGATGAAGCTTCCATTGTACAGAAACGACTACAAGAATTAGATAAAGATTCCCGCTACGATGGAAGTTTTTGGGAAGAGACCTTATACGACCACGATAAGATGATCGTTATGGCAAGGGAGGTACTCTCTTCTAATATTGTAGAAATCAATACTTTCGAGCAGTTGCGTGAATTAGACAGCAATTCTAATCACTTGCAATCTGATGTTTTGCAAATTGCTGCTGATGCGCTCCATACAGAGCCTGAACAGATTACAAACATTACCGTCCTGAAAAAAGGTATGACAAATCGTTCTTTCTTATTTGAGTGTGGTGGTTCCAGACACATTATGCGCATTCCAGGTGAAGGAACCGATCAACTGATTAACAGACGTGAAGAAGCACAGGTTTATCATGTTATCCAAGATAAGAAGCTCTGTGACGATATTGAATATATCAATCCGGAAAATGGTTATAAGATCACAAAATTTTTTAACCACGCAAGAGTTTGTAATCCAAATGATCAAAATGATGTGCAAAAATGTATGAATCGGCTCCGTCAATTTCACGAAATGCATTTATCAGTTGACCATGATTTCGATATCTTTGGTCAAATTAATTTTTATGAAAATCTCTGGAATGGGAAACCTTCTATCTATAGAGATTATCAGAAAACAAAAGACAATGTATTGTCTCTGAAATCTTATATTGATTCACATATTGCAGAAAAAGTATTAACTCATATTGATGCAGTTCCTGACAACTTCCTGTTTGTCACAGATGACCAAGGTCAGGAAGATATCCGGCTTATTGATTGGGAATATGCCGGAATGCAAGATCCTCATGTTGATATCGCAATGTTTGCTATCTATTCGCTTTATAACAAAGAACAGATTGACGAATTAATCGGAATGTACTTTACTGAAGGCTGTAACAAAGAAACAAGAATTAAAATCTATTGTTACATCGCTGCTGGTGGACTTCTTTGGAGCAACTGGTGTGAATACAAGCGCAACCTTGGTGTAGATTTTGGAGAATATTCTTTACGCCAGTATCGATATGCTAAAGATTACTATAAAATTTTTATGGAGGAGACAAATGAAGGTAGATAATGCAATTATTATGGCAGCAGGAACATCAAGTCGTTTTGCGCCATTATCATTTGAAAGACCCAAAGCATTAATCGAAGTCCGGGGAGAAATCTTAATCGAACGACAGATCCGCCAACTTCGAGAAGCTGGAATTGAAGAGATTGTTATAATCACTGGATATATGGCAGAACAATTTGAATATCTGAAAGAAAAATATAAAGTAATTCTCATTCACAATCCGGATTATTTAATCCGTAACAATAATTCCAGTATTTATGCCGCCAGAAATTATTTAAAAAACAGCTATATCTGTTCCTCCGATAATTATTTTCTGGAAAATCCATTTGAAACTGACGTTGACGCCAGCTACTATTCAGCAGTGTACATAAACGGAAGAACTGAAGAATGGTGCATCACCGAAAAGGACGGTATAATACAAAATGTCGTTGTCGGCGGTAACAATTCCTGGGTAATGCTTGGTCATGTATTTTGGTCACAAGAATTCAGTAAAAAGTTTTTATCAATCCTTGAAAATGAATATAACAATCCAGAAACCGCTGATAAACTGTGGGAATCCATTTATATTGAACACATTGCCGAACTTCAAATGAAGATTCGTAAATATCCATCGGATTTCATTTTTGAATTCGATACTTTGGATGAACTTCGAATTTTTGACCAGTCGTACACAACAAACACCCGGTCAGAAATATTAAAAAAAATTGCTACTAATTTAGGTATCAACGAAGGGCAGATAAAAGAAATAAAAGCTTTTAAAGATAATAATAACGCAGCAGCAGGTTTTACCTTTCATGCTGGACAGAACTATAAATATTATTATGCCACTCAGAAATTGGAGGAAATTTAAATGAACAAATTAAAAAGCGGTAGAATAGACTGGTTAGTTACCTTAGCGCCATTTATTATAATTATGGCATTGGCAGGTGTACTCTTCGCCTTCCCAAACGCATCAAATGATATTATCAGCAAAGTCCGATATTTCTTTGGGAACACAATGGGAATCTATTATTTAATTATTGGTATAGGTGTATTAGTGATTTCCATTTTCCTATCCTTTTCCAAATATGGAAATGTAGTTCTTGGCGAGCCAAATGAAAAACCAAAGTATTCTTTTTTTGTGTGGGGAAGCATGATGTTTACATGTGGTCTGGCAGCAGATATCTTATTCTATTCATTTGCTGAATGGGTCATGTATGCAACAAATCCTCACCTTGAGGAACTTGGTTCAGTCACGGAATGGGCTGGTGTTTTCCCACTGTTTCACTGGAGCTTTATTCCATGGGCATTTTATCTTGTACTTGCAGTTGTATTTGGATTTATGCTGCATGTTAAAAAAAGAAATCGACAGCGCTATTCTGAAGCCTGCCGCCCGATTATTGGAAAACATGCCGATGGAATTCTCGGACGTATCATTGATTTATTTGCATTGTTTGCACTTTTAGCTGGTACAGCCACTACTTTCAGTGTAGCTACCCCACTTTTAGCTGCAATTATTGTAAAATTATTTGGCATTACGCTTAGCAGAACTGTTGTTACAATTATTATTCTTCTTATCACCTGTGTTGTATATACATATGCTGTATTACATGGATTTAAGGGAATCAGCTTTTTAGCCAAACTCTGTATTTACCTTTTCTTTGGACTTTTACTAATTGTTTTAGTTACTGGAGGACAGGGAAAATTTATTGTTGAGAATGGTTTCCAAAGTTTAGGAATAATGTTTCAGAATTTTATTGGATTATGTACCTATACTGATCCTGAACGTACAAATAACTTTCCTCAAGATTGGACCATTTATTATTGGGCTTACTGGATGGTATGGTCCGTTGCAGCTCCGTTTTTTATCGGAAATATCTCACGTGGAAGAACAATTAAACAGACAATTCTTGGAGGATATGTTTTTGGCGTTGGTTCAACAATCATAAGCTTTATTGTGCTTGGAAATTACGGTCTCGGAATTCAGACAAGTGGAGCCACAGATTTTATTGCACAGTATGCTACAGATGGAGATCTCTATGGATTGATACTAAATATTATCGATACAATGCCAATTTCAAAAGTAATTCTTGTAATCACTGTTTTATGTATGATTGCATTTTATGCAACCTCATTTGATTCAATTGCTTATACAGCAGCTTGCTATAGCTACAAAGAACTTGGAGAAAATGAACATCCTCATAAACTAATTGAATTACTGTGGTGTGTATTATTAATAGTACTTCCAATTGCACTGGTCTTCTCTGAAAGTTCCATGAACAATATACAAAGCATCAGCATTATATCAGCATTTCCGATTGGAATTATCATGATAATAATGATTGCAGGATTCTTTAAAGATATTAAAACATATGTAACTACAGGCAAATAATAACACCCCGATTATAAAAAGAGCCTTTCATAAAAAATATGAAAGACTCTTTTTCTTATAGGTTAAAATTAATAAATAACTACTTTTGTTCCTCTTGGGATATTATCATAAATCCATTTTGCATTATCAATCTGAAGTCGTACACATCCATGTGAAAGCGGAATACCCACTCTTCCATCCATCAAAGAACCATTATATTTACTGTAAAGTACACTGTGGAATAAATAATTTCCATAGAACTGTGTATACCAATAACATCTGGCTGATCCAGAATCAAAATAATATCCTTTCCCCTGTACTGTAAATGTTCCAGAAACAGTTGGAGTAGATGCTTTTCCAGGCGCACAATCCCAATACATAATATTATTCCATGCACCAAATCTTCCTGCATATACAGCGACTTTACATGCTGCCCGATCAACTAAAATCAAATAGTTTGTATTGCTATTATAAGCTTGCGCCATTTGATACATCTCCGCCTGCTTGTCTGTTAGCATACTACCATCAATCTGTAATTGCCAACCATCAATTGACGTAGCTCTCGCCATGGCACCATAAACTCCACCATGTGAATCATTTTCATAGTAGAAATAATACCATTTATTTCCAATCCACTGCCAGCCAGTTCGCATTAATCCATCACTCGAAAAATAGTACCAATTACCATTAACATACGACCAATTAGTTACCATGGAACCGTCACTATTAAAGAGATAATAACCATTATCGAATTTCTTCCAACCCCCTGGTATCATTTTATTATTATCCTGTGGATCTAAATAGTACCAATTATTATTTACATATTTCCACCCCGAACAAATTTGGCCAGAATAATTATCATAATAATACCACTCTCCACTATTAGACATATACCAGCCCGCGCGCATATCACCGTTAGGATTAAAACTATATTTTTCTCCTGCAATTACCTTATCTTGTCCCGATACCATTAATCCTGGATATTCTTCATTGTTTCCGTCTAAATAATACCACAAATTTCCAAGATATAACCAACCTTTAATTGTTCCATATTCCCGTGCATAGTACCAACCTTCTGGTTCCAATATCCAGCCTGTCCGCATTGCTCCGCCATTCGCAAAATAATAGTCACAACCAGCTATTGTTTTTTT
>NZ_ATVU01000061.1:0-5444 GCF_000420885.1 Dorea sp. AGR2135
TATACTGAAATATGTACGATTTCAATAATGACATGAACTTATGGGAACGTATTGCGGATACTTTGTGAACTTTATCCTGATACAATGATTATGCTGATGAAAGAAGGCATAGATAACTGAATACAAGAAAGAGACGAAAGCCTCAGTAGTTAAGAAAAAACTACTGGGGCTTTTTTTCGTGCCTAAATTTTTCAGCCAATAACTGCGGGCGTATCCCGGCAGGATAAAGGCGGAGCAGGCATGATTTTAAACAGAGGTCCGCCTTCTGGATTTGAAACGAGCAACAAGATTTCAAATTCAGGAGGAACGGACATGTATATTGAACACCCATATTTTTATGAAGGAAAGTATTACGCAAATATTGATGGAGAAATGATCGAGGTTACAAAAGAAGTTGCGTATGCGATGAACAATTTTTACAGAAGCAGCAAGGCAAAAAAAGTTGAGATTAAGAACGAACTGGGTGAGGTCGTGGATAAGATGCTGCGGGAGGTACCTTACAGTGGACAGTCCATTGATGGGGAAGGATTCATGATTGAGGCTTTCCCGGATCTGAATTGTAACGTGGAGCACAGTGTACTGACGAAAATGGAACAGCAGGATATTCATAAAGTGATCGACCAGCTGAATGCGGAGGAACGCATGATTATTTACGGCATTTTCTTTGAAAACAAGACTCAGACACAGATGGCAGAGATTATGGGAATCTCCAGACAGGTATTAGCGTACAAGTTGAAAACGATCCTTAATAAAATGCGTGAAATGTATATGAAAGAATTTTTTTAAAAAATATTGGAAAATTTTTTGCATCAGCCGAAGTCATTTGACTTTAGTAATTAGAGGAGCTTTAAGGACTCCCTAAAATGCACCATGATAACTGAATATCCAATAATAACTGACGTGACATTTCATACAGTGAGCACGAGGAAGATGCCGCTATAGGATTATAAGGACGTAAGAAACTATTTAGAGTCAATAATGCTGCGAAAAAGCACTGACCAAAGCCAGTCGGCAGGCTGGTGATGCGATGACATGTGTGAGATGCGATACACTTGCAGACCCTGAGAAGTCTGTAACTGGTAAACCTATGAACTGTTGGAGCCTGGAAACGAGAGTTTTCGGGTTGTGGTCCGGAGTATGCATTCGGGCAGGTTATTATTCCCTTCCTGCATATGCGGGAGTAACGATTCGGGGTATCGGGGATAAATAGAATCGAGCGAGCACTGTTTAATAATCAAATTGGCTATAGAGGTTATGCGGCAGAGCTTTCCTTATGGGAAAGAAACTCTGCCGTATTCCTGTGGAGCCAATATAGCGCTATGGATGCTTTACAAGTAAAAATAATAGATTGGAGAGAGGACAAATGACAATCCGCAGAGGAGATATCTTATGGGCGGATCTCGGTATGTTCCCGACAACTTCGGTTCAGGGTGGAGTAAGACCGGTGATCGTAGTAAGTAATAACAAAGCTAATACATACAGTTCAGTCATTATAGTAGTTCCGCTGACATCAAGAATATATAAGAAGCGGTATTTACCAACACATGTATTTATCAGTAAATATGACATGACAGGGATCCGAAAAGGAAGCCTGGCCTTGGCTGAACAGGTTATGAGCATTTCTACAAAATGTATTATTGAGAAATGCGGAAGAGTAAATAAGTGGAGCCTGGATCGGGTACTGAAAGCAGTACGGATTCAGATGGGAATGGAAGGAGAAGGGCATGACGGCAGAGGAATATAAAAACTATCTGGAGCAGGATTTCAGTGATGTAGATATCAATGAAATGACTGACCTACGGATGATAAAAGCAGACAGAAATAAATCGCTTCAGGAACGGAGAGATATTTTTCTGAATAAAGTAGGAAATCCATATTTGGTCCGAATCGGTAATATGAAAGTAAAAGTCAGATTTGCTAATAACGGTATATCTATGGAGCAGGCATTTGAGAATATGCTTCTGAGTGTCTGAAAAAGTACTGGCAAGATTGAGGGGACTGTGTTAGAATGTCGGTAAGGACAAATTATGCAGCCCCCTTTTATTACATGGATTTTCTGACGTAATAAAAGGAGGTAAGATATGTATCAGAATATCAATAAAATCTATCATGCCGCCATCTATGTCAGATTATCTAAAGAAGATGGCGATATTTCCAGTTCAGTAAAACTGGAAAGTAATAGCATTTCTAACCAGAAAGCTTTGATTCTGGATTTCCTGAAAGACAAAAAAGATATTGAAGTTGTTTCAGTCCGAGTTGATGATGGATACTCAGGCTCTAATTTTGAGCGCCCAGCATTCCAGGCAATGCTGGAAGATATCCGGCGTGGGATTGTAGACTGCGTAGTGGTAAAAGACTTATCACGATTTGGAAGGGAATATATTGATTCCGGGAAGTATATCGAGAGATTATTCCCGGCTCTTGGTGTGCGCTTCATTGCCATCAATGACAATTATGACAGTCTCAAGGGAAAGAATCAGGCAGACGAAATCATTATCCCATTTAAGAATTTAATCAATGATGCTTATTGCCGTGACATTTCTATTAAGATCAGGAGTAATCTTGAGATTAAGAGGAAAAAAGGCGAATGCGTGACTCCGTTTGTAGCTTTTGGATACAGGAAGACAAAGACAGATAAGCATAAATTAGAGATTGATCCATCTTCAGGCAGTGTAGTACAGGATATTTTTAAGATGAAGCTGCAGGGAATGAGTCAGGATGCGATTGCTAATCGTTTAAATGAACTGGGTATTCTTTCCCCATTTGAGTATAAAATCAGCAGTGGCAGTCATTATGAAACTGGCTTTCGACAGAAAGAACAGGCACTTTGGAGTTCTGTTACAGTCCGCAGAATACTGGAAAACGAGGTTTATATCGGAAACCTTGTACAGGAAAAAAGGACAACACCAAACCATAAAGTGAAGCAGACTTATGTGAAACCGGAAGATGACTGGATCCGGATTGAGAAAAATCATGAACCTCTGGTGAGTGACCGTGATTTTGAAATTGTTCAGAGGCTTCTTGGCATGGATACACGTACTTCACCTGACCAAAAGCAGGTATATCTGTTATCCGGAATTGCTGTATGTGCGGATTGTGGAGCACCTATGACAAGAAAGGTTTCTACTGTGGCAGGGAAAAAATATGCTTATTATCTGTGTTCCACAAATAAAGAAACAAAACGCTGCTCCAGTCATAGAATACCGGAAAAGGATCTGGAAGATGCCGTACTGGTGATGCTGAAACAGCATATCCAGAATATCCTGCACCTGAAAAGAGTCCTGGAATTTGTTGGTACTGTGCCATTTCAGGAGATCAATATGAAGAAGCTGCAGGACAGGCTGGAGAAGAAAAAACAGGAGACAGAACGCTGTAAGGAGTTACGGATGATGCTCTATTCGGATATGAAAGAGGGCATTGTATCAAAAGAAGACTATGTAGAGCTTCATGCAGTCTATGGAAAGAGGCTTAAAAATGCGGAAGAGAGTATCCGTGCGATCCAGAAAGAAATGGATAGTGAGCTGGAAAAAGCAGACAATGCCAATACCTGGCTGGATTATTTTGTGAAATATCAAGATATTGAAGAACTGTCCCGCACTGTGGTGGTAGAACTGATCAGGCAAATCCGAGTATATGATAAAAAGAATATAGAGATCACTTTTGATTTTGATGATTGTTATCAGACATTGCTGAGTCAATTACCGGCTATGGGAGTTGATACGGTAATAGATGATGATAATAATCTGCAGGTCAAGGTAAAGGAGGTTGTATAAAATGGCACGAAAGAGCAGGAAAAACATTCCGGAAGTAGTCAGCAGTGCAACCGTCCAGACAGAGATTAGCAGACCATTCCGGGCAGGATTGTATGCCAGAATTTCAATGGAAACAGAAGAAACACTAGAAAGAGGAACGATAGAAACCCAGGTGGAATTGATGAAAAACTTTGTAGCAGATACGGAAGATATTTCGGTTGCGAAAGTTTATAAGGACTCAGACTATTCAGGTACAAATTTTGACCGTCCTGGATTCGTACAGATGATGGAAGATATCAAGCATGGAAAAATCAATTGTGTTATTGTAAAAGATTTGTCCAGACTTGGCAGAAATTATGTCGAAACCAGCAATTATATTGAACGAGTATTCCGGTTTTTCCATGTAAGATTCCTGGCTGTGACAGATGATTTCGATTCTTTCAGAGAAGGTGTGGATCTTACAGTTCCACTGAAGAATATCATCAATGAATTCTATTCGAAAGACCTTGCCAAGAAGAGTAGCAGCGCAAAAAAAGCACTTTGGAAAGAGGGAAAATTTACAAGTGCCTGGGAACCGTATGGTTACAGAAAGTCAGAAGAAGACCATCATCAGCTGATTGTTGATGATGAAGCTGCAGAACATCTGAAAAGTATATTTTCTATGTATATGGATGGCAGGAATTATAGTGATATTGCAAGACAGCTCAATAAAGATGGAGTTTTATCGCCGACTTTACAGAGAAAATTCTATAAAACCGGTGAAAAGCCGCTTCCGGAGTCAAAACCCTGGAATAACTATGAAGTGAAACGAGTTCTTCAGGATGTTCATTGCACAGGTGATTCTGTATTTGGAAAATATCAGCAAAGTGTTTTCCAGGGAAATAAACAGAGAAACCGACCAGAAAGTGAATGGGTGCATGTGGAGAACACGCATGAAGGGATTATAGATAGAGAGTTGTTTCAACAGGTACAATCTAAAATCCAGGAATATACGGAAGCTTATAAGAAGAAACATCAGCAGAACAATGGGGCTATTAGAAACCATAATTTCTATACAGGAAAGATATGGTGCGGAGGCTGTGGCAACCGCATGACGTTGTCCAGAGAAAGAAATGGCACATTCTTTTATATCTGTGGAGCCAATACTAACCATAAATCCGGAGGAAAGCAATGCAAAGGGCACAGAGTCAGAAAAGAATATGTGGATGACGATGTTCTTCGCCTGATCCAAACGCATATGAAAACCGTATTGGATACAGAAAAAAATGATTCAGGAAATGAATGCAGCTTCCGAAAATCAGACACAGTACCTGCTTTTGGATAAAGAGGTGGGGAAACTCCGACGGGAACTAAGCCGAATCAGTAAGCGTAAGTCGGATTTATATGAAGATTACTCGGAACGTTTGATTACAGAAGAAGAGTACATACAGTTTTCTCGAATCTATTCCAATGAAATTGAGAATATCAAGAGCCGTCTGGACACAGTATTGGCGGCACAGGTTCGGTATTCCCAGGATTACCACATTGAAGAAGGCTGGGGAAATGTGATACATACTTATATGTCAAAGCGTAAGCTGACAAAAGAAATGGCAGATGCCTTTGTGGATTCAATTATTATCCATGGTAAGTATGATTATGAGATCAAGCTGGTATATGACGATCAGTTTGCAGATTTACAGAAATTAAAGAAAG
>NZ_ATVU01000062.1:0-4365 GCF_000420885.1 Dorea sp. AGR2135
AATATAAGGCAAAGTGGAATGGCAGGAAATATGTCAAAATAGACACATTCTATGCCAGTAGTCAGCTGTGTTCAGTCTGTGGATACCAAAATACAGAGACAAAAAATCTATCAGTAAGGGAATGGACATGTCCTGTCTGTGGAACAAATCATGACAGGGATATCAACGCAGCAAAAAATATACTGGAAGAAGGATTAAGACAAATAGCATAAAAATAACAATATAGGGCAGGGACTGCCCGAATTAACGCCTGTGGAGATAGTAGGTTACGAGGTCTGCGAAGCAGGAAGCCCATTGGCTTTAGACAATGGGTAGTTCACTACAGTTTATCAATCCAAAACACGATGCTATCACAGCAATGACATAAAGAAAAATAGTATCTCTATCCATAGTCTCACCTTCTTTCTTTATCACGCCAAGTCTGCTTTATCGTAAATCTTTATAGACAAAGATGCTGATATTGCTAAAATCGCAAAACCAATAAGGACAATACCGCCATAAACAAGGTATGGGGAAAACATAGAGAGGAAGTTTAAGTTTAGACTTCCTGCTCTCATAAACAGTGGCAGAATAAATGGCGAAGCCATAATAATCACCCCAAAGGCAAACTTTGTTTTTTCATATCCAAACTTATACTGTATTGGCAAATAAATACCAATAAAAACAGATACAATAAGAAACATAAATGCAAACAGCTTGATATCTGATGTTCCTAATCCGGGCATAAACAAGGTTTCAAGTTCAAAAACGATACAACAGATTGCATATATAGCCATGCAAAAAATGTATTTTGATGAAACTATTGCTTTCCGTGAAAATGGTGTGGCACATAGTAATGTCGCAGCTTTTGGAAATTGATACTCTTTTAGGGATACATATTGCAACAGCATGAAAACGCCAAAAATGACAGAAAGAATAAATCCAAAAACTCCCGTAAACTCCGGTGTCCGCCAACGCATGACGGGTGGGATAAGCACAATAACTACAAGCATAATCAGCACATATTTTTTTACAATCAGAAAATCCTTTTTTTAGTAGGGCGAACAACATCACTTTTCACCTCCGATATTTCCAAGCATAATATCCTCAATCGTCGGACGCTCAACCATAATGTTGGGAATATAAGACCGTACTTCGGATATTTGTTTTGTAATTCCTGTAAATCCAAAATCAGTTTCAGATATAGATAAAAAAAGCTTGCGAGCATCAGTTGTTAAAGCTCCGCTATCACCTTTGACTATCCGATATGTGTCAAGCAAGGTATCCTTTTCCTCTCGAAAGACGATACGCCCGTTATCAATCATAATGAGCATATCGGCAATCTTATCAAGGTCAGAGGTGATATGTGTCGAAAAGAAAACACCTTTGTCGCCATTTTCCATGTACTCAGTTAAGATTTTCAAAAGCTGCCCCCTAACTAAAGGATCAAGTCCGCTTGTCGGCTCATCCATAATCAAAAGTTCTGCGTTATGAGAAAGAGCTAAAGCAAGAGCATACTTCATTCTCATACCTTTGGAAAGGCTATTGATTTTTTGCTTCGGGTCAAGCGAAAACATATCCATGTACCGCTTAAAATCCTGTTCAGACCATGAAGTGTACGCAGATGAAATAATTACTTTCATTTCATCCAGCGAAAGTTCTTCGTAAAATCCCCCGCCGTCTAAAACTATACCAATACGGTCTTTGATTTCTCTTTCATTCTTATCCATGTCAAGACCGAAAAACTGAATTTTGCCGGATAGCTTGTTCGTCAGACCTAAAAGCGTCCGCAGCGTTGTTGTTTTACCTGCTCCATTGACACCAATAAAACCTGTGATACACCCCTCTGGCAAAGAGAATGTCACATCTTTCAAAGAAAAATCGCCATACGACTTATTTAAACCGCTGACTGTCAAAATATCGTTCATTTCAATCCTCCTCGTAAAGAATATCCATCATGGAATTAAGTTCTTCCTTACTGATTTTCAGTGATTTTGCTGTTTGTATCATATCCGCCATTTTTTGTTCTACAAGCCGTCGTTTGGAGTCGCGGAGTAATTCAAGATTGCTTGTAGATACAAATGTCCCAATTCCTACTTGACTTACAATAAATCCCTCCTGTTCTAACTCCTCATATACCCGTCGAATTGTTAAGACGCTCACTTTCAAATCATTAGCAAAAGCCCGAATAGAGGGAAGTGCGTCCCCTTCAACCAATTCTTCTTTTAATATGGCGTCCTTAATCTGGTCTTTTATTTGTTGGTATAAGGGAGTGTCAGAAGTATTTGAGATTAGTATTTTCACAAAGCCTCTCGCCCCTTTCTTTTAGTGTGATGTAACTACATACACATTATAAACAACAAGCACATTATTGTCAATATAATACTGAAAACAAACAGATAGAGAGGAATTACAGGATTTTTCTTTACTCTCTTTTGGCAAATCGTTAAGGAAAGAATCGAAGGTGGTGCAAACGAAAAAGCAGTATGGAGACTTTTCATTAACTGCCCTTTCGTTTGCATCAATTTCGATTTTTTCTGGTTGAACAAAGCGCGTCAACTCTATATGGACTTTTAATTCTGACACTCTATTGTTAACAGAACATATGTGGTTTTGGTTTTATAAAATGTGTTTTTTAAAAGTTTCTATATAAATGAAATTATAATTGCTAATGATATTATGGCGTGATATTATGCATATAAGAATATATATGAACGTTTTGCACTTAACATTTATAAGTTTAGCTTATTTTATGTGAGGTGAAAATTTATGAAAAAAAAGTAGGCATAATTATTTTTATAGTTTGTGTTTTTATAGGAATTGTATTTTTTAAAGAAAATAGATTATCTGAAAAGCCCGCAGAATATTTGATTGATATTATGATTAAAAATGAAGAAAAAATAAATATTGATTATATTCAAATGGGAATTATTCTTCCAGATGGTAATAAAGAAATAATCAATACTGTACGGGGGAATAGTATGGGCAATGATATGTTTCATTTCACTATAAATTACTCCCCAGACACATATTTTTTCTTAAAAGGAACATCTGATGGGAAGGAAATAGAGCCGTGCTATTTTGATATGGCAAATTATTCTAATGTTAATGAGCCACAAGAAATGTATTTTTATATAGAAGATTTCAAAATATATAAAGAATAATTTTTTTACTGTAAATGCTATAATTAAAAGAATATGTTTATGAATCTCATGGTTAAAGGCGATTAAAATGTAACTTTGTAACTTCGTTGTTTAGAGAAAGAGAGGTATTCATATAATTAGAGCAGTATTATTATTTTAGCTTTTTGTACCTGTTGATTGTACCAAAGTTAAAAGGAGAAAACAGTATGAAAAAAATGAAAATTTTATGTTCTACTATTTTGTCACTGGTGTTATTTCTAGCGTTGTATTCTCCAGTTATGGCTGCGGAAACGACAGCAACTGATAATACAACAGAGCTTTTGCGAGAATATTCTTATTACGATTCTGAACTAGATGCGTATGTTATTGCATTTACTCGTAACTCAGATGATACAATCAATTATTTAACAAAAAACGAAGCAGTTCAGTTGTCTATTATGACAGAAAATGTCCCTATAGAAGATACTTCTTCTGATGAGATTGTCCCATTTGATTACCGCGAGTGGTATAAATTTGTTCCAAGTGGTTCAAGAGTGCAATGGAGTGGTACACGACGAAAAGTACAGGCAGGTTGTGGATTTACTTGAGTAAAATCAGCTTCTTCAAACACCACATATACTGCTCACTTAAATTCTGGCGAGAAAGGATATTTAGCTTTTACGCCTTACTATAATAAAATATCCGGTTCATTGCAAGTATATTCTAACTGGGACGGGCTGATTTCCTCAAAATCAGTTACTGGATATTCTGTAAAGAAAACAGCAGATGGTGAGCCTGATGGCTTATATCAATTTATTTACAAATTTTATATCTAATTTTCGATTATCCGCATAAACACTATACTTTCAAGTATTTTGAAGTATAGAAAAAACTCATTTTACCACGAATTTACCACGATTGAATGAGCCTTGATATGACCTATAAAATAACACCCAAAAGACATCATTACACCTAAATGGTGTCTTTTTAAAAAGCAGTCAATCCTAAAACTAACTGCTTTGTGTATATGGATATGAAATTGTAAACTAGAAGCTGTTTATTTTTTCTTTTTAGGTTTTGGCGTTGGTAGTTCATCATACATCACATCAAATAACCCCGTCAGAAAATCTCTATTATCAACTTCTTCCACCAATAACATTTCTTTGGCGTTTTCGTATGGAATTTCATAAGTAACTGTTGGCATATAAGAAATTGCAGACTTTGTTGGTTTTACCAGTAACCTATCATCATATATACCGCCAAC
>NZ_ATVU01000063.1:0-3237 GCF_000420885.1 Dorea sp. AGR2135
TCAATTCCAGAAGAATCAAAAATGGTCATATCAGCTTTGGCGGAATCAATAGCCTGACAGATTGGTTCCGTAAGATCCACAAGATGCTCGAACACAGTAACAACGACAGATACAGGAAGTACACTATCATTATTTCCGTTTGTACCGTGTGCTGTAATTATATCAGCCTTTGCGATACGTGTTTCTGTTAAATACTTTGGAAGAAAAGAAATGAGGTAATATAAAATGAAAAAAGTAAATTAAGCGTTGTTGCATTGGTCATTTCGCTGTTACCATTTATCACATTATTGATTTCCCTTTTTTCAGGAAAAATTATAGGTGGGCTTCAAATGGGGATTAACAGCATTAAATGTAATTTCAATATTATTGGGTTTAGGTCTTTCAATTTCAGTAGTAAAAAACCCAAAACGTAGAGATGTATTTTCAATTATTGCTTTATGTATTTGCGGCTTTTTGGGGCTACTTATGGTTGGCATTTTAATTTTTGGCTTAATACTCACTTTTATGTAAGAGGTGCTTATGAAAAATATATTGATTGTAGAAGATTCAGCTATTTATAGAGAATTATTATGTAAAGTTCTCAAAGGTAAAGGATATAAAGTAAAGATACAGGTACGGCATTACTTCAACATGAATTCACAAAAAATGTACCCATCTGTATAATGACAACTTCTGTTGATAGACACATATTTAATATGGCAAAGTCCTTAGGTGCTGTTGAGTGTTTTGATAAAGCAACATTTTATTTTCTCTGCTGTTCAAGATACCGTCAATCGTACCTTGAATGATTTTTAATTTGTTATCACTCAATAAATCAAGTGACGAATCTATCTGACGGCGGGCTGTATTTTTTTCAACTTTCTCCGTTGGATAGAAATATTCATCAACTGATATATTGAACATGGTAACTAAATCATGGAATAATTGAAAACTTGGGTGTGAACCAACATTTTCAATATCTGCGATATGACGTTCTCCATAGAATACCTTATCACCTAAATCATTACGAGAAAGTCCCGCTTTTTCACGGGCTTCTCTGATTGCCAGCCCTAGCGGTCTGAAATCAAAAGTATGTGTTTCTTTTGTTTTTCTCATTTTAAATCACCTAGCATGAGTTTATACTTCATGTTGTAAATTTAGAATGTGTTAAAATTGCATATAGTATGAACTATAAATTCGATAAAAATATTACCTCGTTCGGTAAATAAAAAAACCGTTCCGTGGGTAATCTCTTTTATAATGTCCAAAAACTGGAAATTCGTAAAGCGAAAAAAGAAGTAAGGGACAGAACGAAAAACATGAAGGCTATGGAGTATTTCTGGGGAATGGGATACATTACGGTAGCTCTGTTTGCAATTCTACAGAATGGTGCTTTTCAACATGATTTCATAGATTTTTTCATGACTCCATTCATGTGGTATGTTCGATTTTGTAAATGGCTGGTATACCCAACTTATGATAATGGATTTAACCAGAAAATAGCATATGCAGGTGGAGAAGTATGGGTTATCAGGATTCTGGCAATCGTAGCTGTGCTTTTCATAGTGGGAATCTTAATGGTGATAATTATGGAAACAATAAAACAATACAAAAAAAGGTGGAACGAAATTTCACAAATGTTTTTGATAGGAAGCCTTTCAGGGATAGCAGTGCTTGGAGATGTAATCAGAGGGTATCTACCTGTGAATTTGATCCTGTTATTTGTGTTTGCCAATATGGGAATCGTGTTGCTCAGAGTGTACCGGGCGTCCCTGACATGCAATTGAATCCATGCTACTAAATAGACAAGCAAGTTTATAATATATTCTTCCAAATCGGGATTAGGAAAAATCACAGTTTTGTGATTTTTATGCCTTCTGAAATTTCTTTTGCAGTTGCTGTTACAATTCGTATGCCGTTATCGCTCATATCATCAAGGAGAGCGTCAAGCTGCCGCCATTTTGTATCTTTTCCGGTGGGCG
The DNA here is from genome assembly GCF_000420885.1 of Dorea sp. AGR2135. Classification (NCBI taxonomy): domain Bacteria; kingdom Bacillati; phylum Bacillota; class Clostridia; order Lachnospirales; family Lachnospiraceae; genus Dorea; species Dorea sp. AGR2135. The sequence continues at coordinate 1,962 of NZ_ATVU01000063.1, forward strand.
TATCTAAAAGAAACTGGTCTACGGATATATTGTAACGAAGCATAAGTTCAAAAAAGATTTGGAGGCTCGGATGTTGCCCGTTATTCTCGATATTAGCGAGATAACGGGGAGAAAGATACATTTCCTATCATTGACCCAAATATTTCTCATTATGTATTCAGGGAAATTCTATTTTCTTTATGAAATCTTCAAAATTTGTAGCTATCCTTTTAGCATAATCAAAAGAAAGGACAGTACAAAATATGAGTATAATCTTGAAAACAACAAATCTCTGCAAATCGTTCAACGGGCAGACAGCCGTAAATAACATATCGTTGAACATTGAAAGAAATTCCGTCTATGGATTGTTAGGACCAAATGGAGCCGGAAAATCTACAACACTCAAAATGATAACAGGTATTTTGAGGCCCACATCTGGGAGTATTGAGTTTGACGGCCACGCATGGAAACGCAGCGACTTAAACCATATCGGAGCGTTAATTGAAATGCCGCCGCTTTATGAAAATTTGACCGCCTATGAAAATCTGAAAGTAAGGACTACTATTTTAGGGCTGACAGATAAGCGGATTGATGAAGTGCTGCAAATCGTCCGGCTGACGGAAACAGGCAAGAAAAGAGCCGGACAGTTTTCTCTTGGTATGAAACAGCGTCTTGGAATTGCAGTTGCATTACTAAACAACCCGAAGCTGCTCATACTTGATGAACCAACCAACGGGCTTGACCCGATTGGGATTGAAGAACTTAGAGAGCTTATCCGTTCCTTTCCTGCAAAGGGTATTACCGTTATCTTATCAAGTCATATTCTCTCCGAGGTACAACAGACCGCTGACCACATCGGCATTATTGCGGGCGGCGTCTTAGGCTATGAGGGGAAACTTAATGCAAACGAAAATTTGGAACAGCTTTTTATGGACGTTGTAAAAAGCAATCACAGGGAGGGTTAAGGCATGGACTATCTAAAATCAGAACATTTGAAATTCAAGAGGACAATATCGAACAAACTGATTTTCATTGTTCCGCTAATTACGGCCATTTTTGCGTGGCTTATGGGTGGATATATGGGGTATCAGTACATGACGCTTTATTGGTGGTATGCGTTCCTGCTTCCGGGAGGAATCGCAATTTTGTGTTCTTTGTCACACAGAAAAGAAGAAAACGCCGGGAAATACTATTCGGTATTTTCTATGCCTGTAAACCTTTCGAGATTTGAAATAAGGCTACCGCAATCCCACTGGCTTTAGACGGTGGGTTAAGGTAGCCAAAAATCAGAAATTAT
>NZ_ATVU01000064.1:0-2572 GCF_000420885.1 Dorea sp. AGR2135
TATAATTCTTAAGCGAAGTATCACATTTTTAGCAGACATAAAAAGAGCAGTTTTCAAAAATGTGGAACTGCTCTAAATGTGATTCTTCATAATTGTACCAATTCGCGGACGTTTTTCTGAGAAGTATATGGGGATTGTATCTTTCAAATCTTCTCAAAAAGCAATGAAAACAAGTGTTTTGTAATTGAAAACAAGTGTGTTAAATAAACACTTTTTGTTTCAAGGCATGCCGACAAGACCTTCCATAGGGAGGCCTGATGAAACATATGGAACAAAAACAAGGTTAACTACGATAAGCATACGACTTTCCAAGGTGTGTCATACTACTGCAGCCACAAGCCGGGCAAACATGGATATCATAGTTCCAGACTTCTTTCAGAAGTTCTGCAATCGAAAGTCCGGCATAACGCTGTTTGAATTTCTGATACCCCTGCAGTTTGAAGATGATTTTCAGATTCTTCGTTTTGGTACGGTTATTCAGAAAACCATAGTAGCGGATTTTCTGAAAACCTGATGGTAACACATGCATAAGGAAGCGACGGATGAATTCCTTATTTTCAAGTATAACCGTTTTGGTCTCGCCGGATTTGTAATCACGAGCCGAAAAAGAAACTTGCGTTTCTGTTACAGATTGAATGCGTGTATTCGTAATGGCAATCCGATGAGTATAACGACCGAGATATTCAATGGCATTACCGAAACCGTTAAAGGTCTCTTTGATGTACGGGCACCAATCCATCTTGTAAAGAGAATCACGGAACTCATTCCAAGAGTAAGAATTCCGAAGTTCTGCACAGGAAGATAAGAAAACAAGTTTTCCAAAGGCATAGTGCTTTTGCAGATAGAAAAGAAACTTTCCACGGAATACTTTTGCCATCACGTGAACCGGAATAAAAAACTTTTCACCACACTTGCGAAGTTTTTGGTCGGCAGACAGACCACCGCCGGAAACAATACAATGGATGTGCGGATGAAAATTTAGTGTCTGTCCCCAAGTGTGCAGAACCTGAATGATGCCGGGTGTTGCTCCGAGATACTTCTTATCTCTTGAAAGTTCAAGAAGTGTTTCAGAGGAGCATCTGTGTAACAGAGAATACAGAAGTTCCTGATTACCATAAATCAAAGGATTCAGTTCATGAGGAACGGTAAACACTACATGAAAATACGGTGAATCAATGACTTCCGCACGTCGCTTGTCAATCCAGATTTCTTTCAGGATTGCCTGACAGTTGGGACAGTTTCGGTTACGGCAGGAATTGTTGTGAAACTCCATGTGGCCGCAGTCGGTACACTGGCTGATGTTACAACCGAGACTGCCTGATTTACAGTTCAGTATGGCCGTTGCTGCTTTTTCCTGTACTCCTGACATATGAGAAACCGAAGAACGAAAATCCTCATAGGAGTTTAGAAAAATCTGCTGGATTTTGGGAGGCTTATGCAAGGAAATCACCTCCCATCATGTCAAAAGGACTAATGGCTTTACGCATACTGCTGGTGGCAAGATGAACATAGATGGTTGTTGATTCCAAAGACCTATGTCCGAGATATGCCTGAATAGTCAGAAGGTCTGCCCCGTTTTCATAAAGGTGGGTACCAAAAGCATGGCGAAAAGAATGGCAGGTAATGCGTTTAGGCCATCCGAGTCGCTGCTCGTGTTCATGGATATGTCTAGATAGATAAAACGTGTCAATTGGTTTCGATTTATTATGTTGTTTTGGGAAAAGCCAGTCCACAGGTTTATGATAAGCAAACCAGTATTGTGTAAGGATTTCCAATGCTGTTTTTGAAAGGACAGCATAGCGGTCCGAGCGATTCTTGCTATGAGAAATATGTATTCTCATGTTAGAACGTTCTATATCTTGATATTTCAGATGACAGACTTCGCCAATTCTAAGACCTGAAGAATACATGAGAGCAATCATGGCTTTTTGCTTTAAATCCGGAATGGTGGAGATGAAGGTTTTTACTTCCTGCTGGGAAGGCACATAAGGCAGGTATTTATCGAATTTTCGGAATGGGAGTTGCGTATCATCCCAAGGTTTATGAAGTACGTAAATGGTAAAGAAACGTAACTGAGAGATAACCGCATTGATGGTACGGTCTGACAGGGAGCGGGTATTTTGAACCCAGCCGATAAACTGACGCATCTCATCCCAAGAAACATCTTCCGGGGATTTGTGAATCACGTCAGTCAAAAAATCAAAGTAAGCCTTGATATATGTAGAGTAACTTTTGATTGTATGGTCGGTAAGACCACGGAGAGAAATCATCTCTCTGTAAGAATTAAAATATTTGTCCATAATGAACCTCCTAAAATAAATGATGTTTGTAATAAAAAAAGTAAAAACAAACACCTAAAGGGAGGCGGACGAATAAAAAAATCAGATATGTAATTGTTAAGAATAAAAAAACATGATAACATAAGCATAGCAGTTCTTTTGTGTGTAATTGTTTGAGTGTGGTAACTTAACAATATAACATATACAAAAAAACTGCTACTTTTATTTTTGAAAAAAAAGTGGCGACCTTATTGTACGTAACGCTAGCCATCGCGCCAGCGATTTGGTACAAT
>NZ_ATVU01000065.1:0-2493 GCF_000420885.1 Dorea sp. AGR2135
AAATCCCGATTGAACAAAATCGCTGCGCGATGGCCTGCCAAGGCTGTGGCGCAGTTTTATTTTTATTAAAAAAGCAGTGGAATTACTTTCCATAATCCGTTATTGTTAAGTTACCACACGAAACAACTGAACTAAGAAAGCTCCACTGCCTATGATAAGAATAACATTTTCCAGTCTCTTCCGCAATCGGAATTATGACGCTAATGCACCTCCGAATAGGTAGATGTAATTATTAACACTACTTATTCTGGAGGTTTTATTATGTATAAAGATATTTTTGAATCCATCCGCAATGAAGCGGAAAAACGTAACCTGCGTGAAAGAACGATTCAACTGTATTGCTCGGATGTCAGTTACTTCCTTCGTTGGATCGGAAAAAATGTTTCTAATCTTACACTTGAAGATGCGGAAAGTTTTCTTACTGCAAAACGTCTGGAAGGCAGGTCTCCTGAAACTCACAATCACTATCGGTCTGCAATCAAGTTCTTATATAAAAAGGTGCTGAAGATTCTCTGGGATGATGACACTGTTCCAGCTATGAAAAGAGAGCGAAATCTTCCTGCCGTTCTATCCCGCGATGAAATAAATGCAATCATTGACGCCACTCCGAATCTGAAGCATAAAGCGATTATTGCAACTATGTATTCTTCCGGATTACGTGTATCGGAGGTCGTTCATCTCCATTATGATGACATTTCCCGTACCAACATGACAATTCATGTTCGTGAAACCAAAGGCAGAATTGACAGGTATACGATTCTGTCTCAAAAAAATTTAGACCTTCTCACTGAGTATTGGTACAAATGTGGTCGCCCCAAAGATATCCTTTTCCCAAGTTCCTGGACCGGTGGATATCTTGATATAACCGGTGTTAACCAGTTCTTTAAGAAAAGTGCTAAACTCGCCGGCATTACCCGTCATGTTTCCTCTCATGCATGTCGTCATAGTTTTGCCAGCCACTTATTCGAAAGTGGCACAGATATAAAATATATCCAGTCACTTCTGGGACATGTTGATCCTCGCTCTACAGATGTTTACCTTCATGTGAGCAACAAGACACTTCTTGGGATCCGCAGCCCGTTCGACAACCCGGAAGGTGGTGAATCATGAGTAAGGATTGTACGATTCAGGATGTTTTTCATCGTTTTTATCCATCTTTTGAATCCACACATAGTATTTCTCCCGCTCAGCGAAAGGCCGCTTATCACATCATGAATTGCAAAACCGGTGCCTTTGGTGTGAATGTAAGCGTATGCGAGGACTGCGGCTGCATGTCAGTCCACTATAACTCCTGCCGTGACAGATGCTGTCCTATGTGTCAGGAGTTTCCAAAGGAAAAGTGGGTAGATGCACGGCGTGAGGATATCTTAGATGCTCCTTATTTCCATGTGGTTTTTACAGTTCCAGAAGAACTCAATCCCATTATCTACAGCAACCAGAAATTCTTATATACTGCTCTTTATCATGCGGCTTCAGATACTCTCAGTGAACTTGCTGCTGATAGTAAATATCTTGGGACTGATATCGGCTATATTTGTATCCTCCATACATGGGGAAGTACCATGAATTTTCATCCTCATATCCATGCGATTGTTCTTGGTGGAGGGCTGGATGTGAAAAATCATTGGAAAGACAATGGGAAAGATTTTTTCCTTCCGATTAAGGTAATCTCAAAAACGTTTCGTGGAAAATACATGGCTGAACTTAAGCAGCTCTGGGAAAATGACAGGCTTGAATTTCATGGATCGGCTGCACCTTACAAAAACTACTATACTTTCAAGGAATTGTTAAATACCTGCTATACAAAGGAATGGATTCCTTATTGCAAGAAACCATTTGACGGTGCCGAATCTGTCATCAGATACCTTGGAAAATACACCCACCGGATTGCTATCAGCAACTACCGTATCAAAGACATGACAGAATCTACAGTTACTTTTTCTGCTAAAGATTACAAAAACCAAGGGCTTTGGAAAGAGATCACCATATCCGGCGAGGAATTTATCCGTCGATTTTTAATGCATGTTCCTCCAAAACGTTTTGTACGTATCAGGCACTATGGTCTTCTTTCATCCAGAAATAAGAAGAAAAAGATTACCCTATGCAGAAACATCCTTGGTTGCAAAAAATATATTTCCAAGCTGAAAGATATGGATGCACCTGCCATTATCCGTCTTCTTTATCACAAAGATATATGCAAGTGTTCTTCCTGTGGTGGTAAGATTATTCCTCTGCCTACAGAACAACATTTTATAAAACCAAAACCACATATGCTCTGTTAACGTATCATAACTGTATATTTTTTTAGCTTCCTTAGGGAGGCTTATTTCTGGTGTCATAATACAGGACTGAATGATAAATTCTATGTGTTTCTATGTGTACACGCTATCCTATTATAAATAGAGTGTCAGAATTAAAAGTCCATATAGAGTTGACGCGCTTTGTTCAACCAGAAAAAATCGAAATTGATGCAAACGAAAGGGCAGTTAATGA
>NZ_ATVU01000066.1:0-2470 GCF_000420885.1 Dorea sp. AGR2135
AATAGAGTGTCAGAATTAAAAGTCCATATAGAGTTGACGCGCTTTGTTCAACCAGAAAAAATCGAAATTGATGCAAACGAAAGGGCAGTTAATGAAAAGTCTCCATACTGCTTTTTCGTTTGCACCACCTTCGATTCTTTCCTTAACGATTTGCCAAAAGAGAGTAAAGAAAAATCCTGTAATTCCTCTCTATCTGTTTGTTTTCAGTATTATATTGACAATAATGTGCTTGTTGTTTATAATGTGTATGTAGTTACATCACACTAAAAGAAAGGGGCGAGAGGCTTTGTGAAAATACTAATCTCAAATACTTCTGACACTCCCTTATACCAACAAATAAAAGACCAGATTAAGGACGCCATATTAAAAGAAGAATTGGTTGAAGGGGACGCACTTCCCTCTATTCGGGCTTTTGCTAATGATTTGAAAGTGAGCGTCTTAACAATTCGACGGGTATATGAGGAGTTAGAACAGGAGGGATTTATTGTAAGTCAAGTAGGAATTGGGACATTTGTATCTACAAGCAATCTTGAATTACTCCGCGACTCCAAACGACGGCTTGTAGAACAAAAAATGGCGGATATGATACAAACAGCAAAATCACTGAAAATCAGTAAGGAAGAACTTAATTCCATGATGGATATTCTTTACGAGGAGGATTGAAATGAACGATATTTTGACAGTCAGCGGTTTAAATAAGTCGTATGGCGATTTTTCTTTGAAAGATGTGACATTCTCTTTGCCAGAGGGGTGTATCACAGGTTTTATTGGTGTCAATGGAGCAGGTAAAACAACAACGCTGCGGACGCTTTTAGGTCTGACGAACAAGCTATCCGGCAAAATTCAGTTTTTCGGTCTTGACATGGATAAGAATGAAAGAGAAATCAAAGACCGTATTGGTATAGTTTTAGACGGCGGGGGATTTTACGAAGAACTTTCGCTGGATGAAATGAAAGTAATTATTTCATCTGCGTACACTTCATGGTCTGAACAGGATTTTAAGCGGTACATGGATATGTTTTCGCTTGACCCGAAGCAAAAAATCAATAGCCTTTCCAAAGGTATGAGAATGAAGTATGCTCTTGCTTTAGCTCTTTCTCATAACGCAGAACTTTTGATTATGGATGAGCCGACAAGCGGACTTGATCCTTTAGTTAGGGGGCAGCTTTTGAAAATCTTAACTGAGTACATGGAAAATGGCGACAAAGGTGTTTTCTTTTCGACACATATCACCTCTGACCTTGATAAGATTGCCGATATGCTCATTATGATTGATAACGGGCGTATCGTCTTTCGAGAGGAAAAGGATACCTTGCTTGACACATATCGGATAGTCAAAGGTGATAGCGGAGCTTTAACAACTGATGCTCGCAAGCTTTTTTTATCTATATCTGAAACTGATTTTGGATTTACAGGAATTACAAAACAAATATCCGAAGTACGGTCTTATATTCCCAACATTATGGTTGAGCGTCCGACGATTGAGGATATTATGCTTGGAAATATCGGAGGTGAAAAGTGATGTTGTTCGCCCTACTAAAAAAAGGATTTTCTGATTGTAAAAAAATATGTGCTGATTATGCTTGTAGTTATTGTGCTTATCCCACCCGTCATGCGTTGGCGGACACCGGAGTTTACGGGAGTTTTTGGATTTATTCTTTCTGTCATTTTTGGCGTTTTCATGCTGTTGCAATATGTATCCCTAAAAGAGTATCAATTTCCAAAAGCTGCGACATTACTATGTGCCACACCATTTTCACGGAAAGCAATAGTTTCATCAAAATACATTTTTTGCATGGCTATATATGCAATCTGTTGTATCGTTTTTGAACTTGAAACCTTGTTTATGCCCGGATTAGGAACATCAGATATCAAGCTGTTTGCATTTATGTTTCTTATTGTATCTGTTTTTATTGGTATTTATTTGCCAATACAGTATAAGTTTGGATATGAAAAAACAAAGTTTGCCTTTGGGGTGATTATTATGGCTTCGCCATTTATTCTGCCACTGTTTATGAGAGCAGGAAGTCTAAACTTAAACTTCCTCTCTATGTTTTCCCCATACCTTGTTTATGGCGGTATTGTCCTTATTGGTTTTGCGATTTTAGCAATATCAGCATCTTTGTCTATAAAGATTTACGATAAAGCAGACTTGGCGTGATAAAGAAAGAAGGTGAGACTATGGATAGAGATACTATTTTTCTTTATGTCATTGCTGTGATAGCATCGTGTTTTGGATTGATAAACTGTAGTGAACTACCCATTGTCTAAAGCCAATGGGCTTCCTGCTTCGCAGACCTCGTAACCTACTATCTCCACAGGCGTTAATTCGGGCAGTCCCTGCCCTATATTGTTATTTTTATGCTATTTGTCTTAATCCTTCTTCCAGTATATTTTTTGCTGCGTTGATATCCCTGTCATGATTTGTTCCACAGACAGGACATGTCCATTCCCTTACTGATAGATTTTT
>NZ_ATVU01000067.1:0-2084 GCF_000420885.1 Dorea sp. AGR2135
CTGTTTTTACATACAATATATAGTAGCGTAAAACATATAAATATACTTTATCTTGTGCTGCTTTGCGCAAAATAAGGACTTTTTCAGTGGCGTCCTTCAGGTGGTGAGTAATAGCAAATTTGTCTCAGTGGGAGTTAGGTCTCCGACTGAGATAAACGCTCCGCGAGGATGCCTCGACATTCTAATGTTTTTTATTTCATAATTGGCTTTAACGCCTCAGATAATTTATCTTTTTCAGACTGCGCCTCCGCAAGATCCTTACCAAGCGTTGTGTAATAAATCTTAATCTTCGGCTCCGTTCCGGAAGGACGAACGATAACTGTCTCGTTGTTCTCCAGCTTATAAATAAGTACATTTGCAGCCGGAAGGCCTGTCTCTTCTGGTTTCTTATAATCCGTAACCTTCACAACTTTATATCCAGCAATCTCCTCAAGCGGCTTGTCTCTTAATCCCTGCATGATCTCAGACATCCGATCCATACCACTAAGTCCCGGGAATTCAAAGCTGTCGATCTTATTCAAATAACGTCCATACTCGGAATAGATTTCTTCCATTCTCTGCTTCAGAGAACTTCCGATGCTTCTATAATAAGCAGCCATCTCGCAAATCAACATAGATCCGATAATAGCATCTTTATCACGTACATATGGACCAGCCAGATATCCATAGCTCTCCTCAAATCCAAAAATGAAACGGTCAACTTCGCCTGCTGCCTCAAGACCTGCAATCTGATCTCCAATCCATTTAAATCCTGTCAGTACACTTCGAAGCTCTACTCCATAATGCTCTGCAACTGCATCTGCAAGTGGTGTTGATACGATAGATTTCACTGCTACCGGATTCTTTGGCATCGTACCTTTCTCTATACGTCCTGCACAAATGTAGTCAAGAAGCAGAACTCCGACTTCATTTCCACTGACGAGTTCGTAAGAACCATCCGGACACTTCATTGCAATACCAACACGGTCTGCATCCGGGTCAGTTGCAAGCATCAAGTCTGCGCCAGTCTCCTTTGCAAGGTTCAGTCCCTTCTCAAGTGCCTCGAAAATCTCCGGGTTCGGATAACTACATGTTGTGAAATATCCATTTGGATACTCCTGCTCAGGAACGATTGTGATGTCTGTAATTCCAATGTCTTTCAATACCTGTGTGACAGGAACAAGTCCTGACCCATTGAGCGGACTATATACAAGCTTCAATCCTGCTGTCTTGCAAAGTCCTGGGCGAACCTGTCTGTCCTCGATTGCATCATAAAGAGCTCTCTTACAATCATCGCCCACAAAACGAATCATCCCCTCTTCAACGCCCTGTGCAAATGACATGTATTTTGCACCAGTCAGAACATCTGTCTTCTGAATCTCTTCATAAACAATTGCTGCCGCATCATCTGTCATCTGACATCCATCCGGACCATATGCTTTATATCCATTATATTTCGCTGGATTATGAGATGCTGTTACCATAACACCTGCATTACAATTATAATAACGTGTTGCAAATGAAAGAGCCGGTACAGGCATCAATGCATCATAGATCCGAACCTTGATTCCATTCGCTGCCAGTACACTTGCCGCATTCTTCGCAAATACATCACTTTTAATACGGCTGTCATAGCTGATTGCTACTGTCTGCGTTCCACCCTGTGTCTTTACCCAGTTCGCCAGCCCTTGCGTAGCCTGACGTACAACATAGATATTCATCCGGTTCGTACCTGCTCCAAGAACACCCCGAAGTCCTGCAGTTCCAAACTTAAGCGCAACTGCAAAACGCTCCTTGATCTCCTCGTCATTTTCTTCGATTCTCGCCAGTTCCGGCTTCAGATCCGCATCCTCCAGATCAGCCTCCATCCAACGTTTGTAATCATCCTGATACATATTCTACCACTCCTGACTCATATTCTTTTTTGCTTCTTTTCATATGTAAGATGCCTACGGCATCAGATAAGTTAAATATACCATATTTCCGGAAAGACATCAATTAAAGGCGCTCATTTACTATGAAACAAAAACTACCGGGTAGCCAAAAAAAGCGCAAACTACCCCTTATCAAACTTTTGATTGTTTATTTTGAATTAAACTGGCAAG
>NZ_ATVU01000068.1:0-1761 GCF_000420885.1 Dorea sp. AGR2135
GTTGGCGGTATATATGATGATAGGTTACTGGTAAAACCAACAAAGTCTGCAATTTCTTATATGCCAACAGTTACTTATGAAATTCCATACGAAAATGCCAAAGAAATGTTATTGGTGGAAGAAATTGATAATAAAGATTTTCTGACGGGGTTATTTAATGTGATGTATGATGAACTACCAACGCCAAAACCTAAAAAGAAAAAATAAACAGTTTCTAGCTTGACAATTTCATATCCATACACACAAAGCAGTTAGTCTTAGGATTGACTGCTTTTTTCTTACCAAAATTACAGATTGGAGTGATGAAATGATATACTCTTAGAACTTTTTAACAAGATTATCGAAGCATAAAATTTTGTTGTAGTGCTTATATGTGAATGGTATAATCGGGGTATGAAAAAAGATAAAATAGATTAGGAGTCAAGTTATGGATTATATCATAAGGAAAATTAAAAAAGCAGAATATGATTTACTCAATGACTTTTTGTATGAAGCAATTTATATTCCAGACGGTGTTGAGCCACCACCTAAATCAATAATTAACTGTCCAGAATTACAAGAATATGTTTTTGAATTTGGAAAGCGAAAAGATGATAGGGCTTTAGTTGCGGAAGTTCAAGGAAATGTCGTAGGTGCTATTTGGGTGCGAATAATGAACGATTACGGACACATTGACAATGATACACCGTCCCTTGCTATGTCTGTTTTTCAAAAGTATAGAGGACAAGGGATTGGGACTTCATTATTGCAACAATTATTGTTAGTGGAAAAATCTTTTGGTTATTCAAAAATTTCCTTATCTGTTCAGAAAAATAATTATGCAGTAAAAATGTATAAGAAAGCAGGTTTTCTTGTTGTTGATGAAAACAGCGAAGAATATATTATGACTATAAATCTATAACAAACAATCTAGTTTACAATTTCATATCCCTACACACAAAGCAGTTAGTCTTATGATTGACTGCTTTTTTCATACCTAAATTTCAGATTGGAGTGATGAAATGGTGTCTGTTAGAGCTGTTCAATAAGACTATCGGTGCATAACATTTTATTGTGGTGGTGATATGAGAATGTTATAATGTGGATATGAAAAAACGATAAACGGTAATTTAAAAAGGGGAAATGAAAAAGTGGCAATTTCAAATATAAATACAATTATTAGTAATGATATTCAAAAAGTTTGGAACATTGTTTTAGCTGTTGATAAATATAACTCATGGCGAAGTGATTTGAGCAAAACAGAAATAATAAATGACAAACAATTTATTGAATACACAAAAAATGGATATGCTACTACATTTACCGTTACCGTTGTAGAACCATATAAACGCTGGGAATTTGATATGGATAATAGCAACATGAAAGGTCACTGGATTGGTATTTTTACAGACAAAGGGAATGAAACACAAATAGACTTTACAGAAAATGTGATACCTAAAAAGTGGTTTATGAAACCTTTTGTAAAAACCTATTTGAAAAAACAACAAAAGCAATTTGTTCTGGACTTAAAGAAAGCATTGGAATAATAAAATTCAAGATTGGAGAGTTAGAAATGGCTTCAAGTAAAGATTATTTACAATTTGTTTTAGAACAATTATCAGAATTACAAGAAATAACATATCGTGCAATGATGGGAGAATTTATTATCTATTATCGTGGAAAAATCGTTGGCGGTATATATGATGATAGGTTACTGGTAAAACCAACAAAGTCTGCAATTTCTTATATGCCAACAGTTACTTATGAAATTCCATACGAAAA
>NZ_ATVU01000069.1:0-1580 GCF_000420885.1 Dorea sp. AGR2135
GTAACAGTTCAGCCTTCGGCTGAACTAAAATATAAAAAACAGAGAAATTTTATTTTTTGGAGGAAGAACTTATCCACAGTTTCTTCCTCATTTTTTTGAATATCCTTTATCTAACAGAACTATTAATTACATTTTGATTAAAATACTTTATTAGGAATAAATTTGGGCTATTTTTTGTGGACAACTATTCTTGATAAGTTGCTAAAATCAATTTTTATCCACCGTCATTTTGACGACAACGTTTTATAATAAATTTTTCTTTTTATTCGATTTCTGTTAAACTACTTTTATCGGAAATCGAAAGAAAAGGGGGAGAATCTTATGGGACGAAAAAGCAATTATGAAAATGGAATGTATAATCAGTTAATGGATCTCATGAATCGCATGGATTCTTTTGAGAAAGAATCGAACCAGAAGATTAGCTCCCTGAACCATAGAATTGATGAACTTGAAAATGAAAACGCTATATTAAAAACAGAAAACGCTGTTTTGAAAGCGGAAAATAAGTTGTTAAAAGAAGATAATGCTCGGCTGAAAAGTATTATTAATAATGACAGTTCTAATACTTCACTTCCTCCATCTACAGACCAAAAGTGTGGCAAACCAGCTAATACTTACAATGGAAGAGAAAAAAGTAATCGAAAATCTGGAGGACAAAAAGGACGTAAAGGAACAACATTAACAAAAGCAGATGTTGAAGAAAAAATCAAAAATGGAATTTATAGACCTGAAATCAGGAATCTCGGGAAAGTAAAAGGAAATCACTATGTAACAAAGTATATCCTGGATCTCGAGGTGAACCCTAAGGTTATTGAATTACGGATTTATCCAGATGAAAATGGAAAACTTGCAATCCCATCAGAATATCGTAGTGATGTGACATATGGAGCCAATGTAAGAGCACTGGCTGTTTCGTTATACAGTGAAGGGGTTATGTCGAATGATCGAATTGCAGCATTTTTAAATGCTGCAAGTGAAAATACACTGGAACTATCAGAAGGGAGTGTTTATAGTTTTTGCCGTAAGCTAGCAGAAAATGCACAACCAAGTATTTCACATTTGGAGACAACTCTTTTAAATCAAAAAGTTGTTGCAACAGATGCAACCGGTATTACAGTAAATGGCAAGTTGAATTATATCCGAAATTTTAGTATTCAGAATACTGTAGTGTATCGTGCAATGAAGAGCAAGGCAATTGAAGCCTTGGAAAAAATAGATTTCTTAAAGAAGTATTCAGGAACGCTAGTTCATGACCATGAAACTGCACTTTATCATTTTGGGACGGAACATGCAGAATGTAATGTACATTTATTACGTTATCTACGCAAAAATACGGAAGAAACAGAGAATCAATGGTCTAAAAAAATGTCTGATCTTATGAAAGAAATAAATCAAAAACGCAAAGAACTTTTAATTCAGGAAGAGCGTAGATTTTCAAAGAAAGAATTGCAACAATATGAAACCAGATACAAGGAATTGATTATACTAGGACGAGAAGAGAATAAAAAAACTTCGCATGAGTATGCAAAAAGTGATGAAAAGACCTTGTTAAACCGATTGGAAAACTACAAGTCTAATCA
>NZ_ATVU01000070.1:0-1576 GCF_000420885.1 Dorea sp. AGR2135
GAATTTAACAGGGGGCATATGGATGGATTCAAAAACATTCCTGTAGATGAACTAAGGGAACGTATCAATGAAATTGAGAAGGGAAAGCCTGTTTATCTGATATGCCAGAGTGGGCTGCGAAGTTATATTGCCAGTCGTATTCTGGAAGGAAATGGATATGAAACATACAACTTCTCCGGCGGATTCCGCTTCTATGATGCAGTTGTCAATGACCGTGCGCTGATTGAAAAGGCATATGCATGTGGTATGGATTATTAAAAATAATCATAATATTTTTATAATTTTCTCGTAATATAAAAAGATCCCCCATTTATTAGAATGACTTTCATAATTCTGATAAATGGCGGATTCTTCTTTATATGTTACAGAAAAACAATTTTATGACCTTTGGAGTGTTTCCAATCTTTTTGGATCAAGGATTGTGATTTTGCCGCGGGAGAGTTTGACGAGACCCTCGCCTTGAAAGTATCGAAGCATTCGAGTGATAACTTCCCTGTGGGAACCAAGATGATTAGCAATCGTCTCATGAGTGATTTTCAGCTCGTTTGTTCCTTCGATAGAGGTCTCTTATAAAAGAAATGAAGCAACACGCTTATCCAAACTCTTCCACATGATTTGTTCAATCAGCCACATGACATCAGAAAAACGGGTGGCTATTAACTCATTAGTATAGTTTGCGACGGGAGCAGATTCCTTCATAATGCCCTTATAGATTTCAGCAGGGATGATCCCAAGATCAGTATCTTTTTCTGCTTCAATGGTTACTTCAAATTGAATGGAGCGTATGATACATGAGGCGGATAAAAGACACATATCCATATCGAACAGACGGTAAAGTGTAATCTCTCGTCCTTCATCTGAAAGTATGTAGGTTCGAAGCTGCCCGGATTTAACCAGTAATAATCCAGTGCAATCCAGGTTCCCATTGTGAATGATTGTCCCTTTTTTTACATACTGTGTGATTAAATTGTCTGAAATTATTTTTTTCTGTGTTGTATTTAAGTCATTCCATAGTGGAAAACAATTTTCGAAGTTCATAACCATTATCTCCTTTACGAACATAGTATACTTGCTTTTTTTAGATGCGTCAATTATGTAACTGGCATATGCCATAAATAGAAATAAAAAGAAGTGTAATAAAGTAAATTATCTTTTCTGTGATATCATCACAGAAGCAAGATCTTTTATGCGATATATTAAGTTCAAACAGGAGAAGGAGTTGAAAAATATGACATCAATAAATATAAATAAAGAAAAGTTTGGACAATTAATTCATAAAGAAAAACCGGTTTTGGTTGATTTCTGGGCACCTTGGTGTGGTTATTGCCGTAGAATTGGAGCGGCTTATGAAAAAATAAGTGAAGAATACAGCGATATTCTTATTGCTGGAAAAGTAAATATTGATGAAGAACCACAGATTGCAGAAGCTGAAAAGATTGAGATAATTCCTACGCTGGTTTTATATCGGGATGGAAAGGCAATAGATTCTATTGTTGCACCTGAATCAAAAATAATGATAGAGAATTTTATTAATGAAGCATTGGAAAAATAAAAGGAGGACTGCTGTATGAATGAA
>NZ_ATVU01000071.1:0-1504 GCF_000420885.1 Dorea sp. AGR2135
CTTGCCAGTTTAATTCAAAATAAACAATCAAAAGTTTGATAAGGGGTAGTTTGCGCTTTTTTTGGCTACCCGGTAGTTTTTGTTTCATAGTAAATTTCGTGGAACATACCAATTTTGTCTTTTATTCTCTGTATTTCATTATCTGCTTCAATGATAGCTCTTGCAGAATGAAGTAATTCTTCACTTATCTCATCATAGCCAGGCATTTCTTCAATTCCTTTTTTATAGCGAAGTTGATGTTCCAATGTTGCCCAGAAATCCATACCATTGGTTCGAATCTGTAATTCTACACGCATAGGTGTTTTACCCTTAGCAAAAAATACTGGTATTTCAACAATCATATGATAGCTTCGATAACCATTCGATTTTGGATTTTTTATATAATCTTTTATTTCAATAACTTTAATATCATCCTGTTGGGTAATCAAATCTGATATCATATAAATATCGTCAATAAACGCACAAACTATTCGAACGCCTGCTACATCATTGAGATATGTCTGTATATTTTCTGTTGTAAATTCATATCCCATTCCCAAGTGTGATTCAAATGATAACATATCTAAAATTTTCACAGATAAACCATTCATTTTTAGCAACTGCTCATTCATAAGCACACCTTCTCTCATCTGGACTTTTCATTTATGTTACTACAGATATATTGAATTATCAAGACTGCAAATGTGGAGCAAATTCCATGTAAAAACTGTATTACAGGGAATGATTCGATATGCAAGGTTCGAGAAAAAATATACCTTTATTAATATCTCAAACTTTTTCGGTGATTTTCGAGTTGGAAAAATATTTTGAAAAAGAGTGAGAAAACTGATGCGCAAAAATGTTTTACTAATGAAGAACGAATTCGCATTTTGAAATTAGTAGATAAAAAACCTGACATTCGAAATTTAGCCATACATTTATGCTTTCAAACAGGTGTTCGTGTTGGTGAACTTGCAGCTCTGAAATGGGAAGATATTGATTGGGAAAATGGAACACTTCATATTCAGCGTATTGAGACTAGGGCATTCACTCAAGATACAAGTACTGCCAAAAAGAAAAGTTATATAAACAACCAAAGGTTATTATCAATTTGACATTCAACAAAAAGCTGAGCAAAAAAAACAGATTGAACAGGCAATGAATTATTAGGTGATTACTATGGTGATTACTCTCAAGAATCAAGAAAATAAAAAAGCCTCACAAAGCCCGTGTTTATAGGCTTTGCGAGACCATTCAACCAACAGGGGATGAGAGAATCGAACTCCCGCCAAAGGTTTTGGAGACCCCTATCATACCACTTGACCAATCCCCTATTTAAGTAAATTATGTGTCTGTCTCCGTGACACTAGATATTTATACCATATTTATTGGTGGGTTGTCAATAGGTGATTTTAAAAAAAGCTCATAATTAGTAACAGTTCAGCCTTCGGCTGAACTAAAATATAAAAAACAGAGAAATTTTATTTTTTGGAGGAAGAACTTATCCACAGTTTCTTCCTCATTT
>NZ_ATVU01000072.1:0-1155 GCF_000420885.1 Dorea sp. AGR2135
TTGTATTTATATTTGAAATTGCCACTTTTTCATTTCCCCTTTTTAAATTACCGTTTATCGTTTTTTCATATCCACATTATAACATTCTCATATCACCACCACAATAAAATGTTATGCACCGATAGTCTTATTGAACAGCTCTAACAGACACCATTTCATCACTCCAATCTGAAATTTAGGTATGAAAAAAGCAGTCAATCATAAGACTAACTGCTTTGTGTGTAGGGATATGAAATTGTAAACTAGATTGTTTGTTATAGATTTATAGTCATAATATATTCTTCGCTGTTTTCATCAACAACAAGAAAACCTGCTTTCTTATACATTTTTACTGCATAATTATTTTTCTGAACAGATAAGGAAATTTTTGAATAACCAAAAGATTTTTCCACTAACAATAATTGTTGCAATAATGAAGTCCCAATCCCTTGTCCTCTATACTTTTGAAAAACAGACATAGCAAGGGACGGTGTATCATTGTCAATGTGTCCGTAATCGTTCATTATTCGCACCCAAATAGCACCTACGACATTTCCTTGAACTTCCGCAACTAAAGCCCTATCATCTTTTCGCTTTCCAAATTCAAAAACATATTCTTGTAATTCTGGACAGTTAATTATTGATTTAGGTGGTGGCTCAACACCGTCTGGAATATAAATTGCTTCATACAAAAAGTCATTGAGTAAATCATATTCTGCTTTTTTAATTTTCCTTATGATATAATCCATAACTTGACTCCTAATCTATTTTATCTTTTTTCATACCCCGATTATACCATTCACATATAAGCACTACAACAAAATTTTATGCTTCGATAATCTTGTTAAAAAGTTCTAAGAGTATATCATTTCATCACTCCAATCTGTAATTTTGGTAAGAAAAAAGCAGTCAATCCTAAGACTAACTGCTTTGTGTGTATGGATATGAAATTGTCAAGCTAGAAACTGTTTATTTTTTCTTTTTAGGTTTTGGCGTTGGTAGTTCATCATACATCACATTAAATAACCCCGTCAGAAAATCTTTATTATCAATTTCTTCCACCAATAACATTTCTTTGGCATTTTCGTATGGAATTTCATAAGTAACTGTTGGCATATAAGAAATTGCAGACTTTGTTGGTTTTACCAGTAACCTATCATCATATATACCGCCAAC
>NZ_ATVU01000073.1:0-1006 GCF_000420885.1 Dorea sp. AGR2135
CCGAATTAACGCCTGTGGAGATAGTAGGTTACGAGGTCTGCGAAGCAGGAAGCCCATTGGCTTTAGACAATGGGTAGTTCACCAGTGAAATTGCGGTGGAGATCCTTAATGAATATGGCTTCCTGGTTGATACAGCAGAAGATGGAGCAGAGGCAGTGGAGAAGGTTAAGAATTCAACAGCAGCTGGTTATGATCTGGTGCTGATGGATGTGCAGATGCCTGTGATGAATGGATATGAGGCAACAAAGCAGATCCGTGCACTGGAGGATCCCAAATTGGCGGGAATTACAATTCTTGCTATGACTGCCAATGCTTTTGAGGAAGATAGAAAGAAAGCACTGGAATGTGGTATGGATGGATTTTTATCCAAGCCAATTGTTATTAAAGATTTGATTGATGCGTTACAACATAATCTGGAGAGAGTTTAGTACAGCAAAAATCAAACAAAGAAGGAGACGATGAGATATGGAACAAGAAAATTATTCAATCGTATTCAGTAGTTCAACTGGTAATACAAAGAAGCTGGCTGATGCAGTCTATGAAATATTGCCAAAAGATAAGTGCGATTATTTTGGGGAGAATGATTCAAAGATTCCTCCATCCGATTTGTTGTATATCGGATTTTGGACTGACAAAGGGAGCGCGGATACCAAGACATTAGAATTATTAGCGAAACTAAAAAACAAGAAGATTTTTCTGTTTGGAACGGCTGGGTTCAGTGGAAGTGATGTATATTTTGAAAAGATTCTCGGACAAGTCAAACAATCCATTGATTCAAGCAATGCTGTTATTGGAGAGTATATGTGCCAGGGGAAAATGCCACAATCTGTGCGTGAACGATATGTAAAGATGAAAGAAAATCCGGAACATCCAGCGAATCTTGATATGTTGATCGCAAATTTTGACTGTGCATGAGCCTGTGAAAAAATCTCTGTAAAATAAACAACATTAAGGTCTTCTATGATAAAATATAAAAATCATAGGAGGCCTTTTATTATGGCAAACA